>JAPUGI010000391.1 GCA_027292925.1 Gammaproteobacteria bacterium | reverse complement strand
AAGTATCCCATCCTGAATTTAAGGAGCGTCGGTATTACCTACTTTAAACGGCGAAGTTGTCTGGTCAATTCCAACGACGTGCAGTTCGAATCTACCCGTGGTCAGTACAGGATCTCTGTTTCGTTCTCTTCCAAAGATGGTGTCGATACCTCATCCATGATGTATACAGGATACAGTCGTTATCACCTGGACGATCGCCTTGAGGATTCTGTCAACATGGATGCGCTATTTCGGCAATCAACGGAACAGATAAAAACTGAACATCTGCCAGGGAAATTTGTAGGTGATCTCATCATCGCGCCAACCTGCCTGTCCAGCTTCCTCGGTTTCCTCACGGCAAGAATCGGGGATGGACCCATGATCAGCGGCACTTCCGTGTATAAGGATAAACTGCATGAAATGGTTGCAAGTGATTTGTTAACGGTACATAGCGGTCCTGTCAGCGATGAAATCTGTAGTGGCTACTGGGTAACCGGGGATGGTTACAAGGCTGAGAATTCCACTGTTATCGATAAGGGTACATTGACTTCTTATCTGCTCGGATTGTACGGCGCCAACAAAACCGGGCTCACACGGGCCGTGAACAGTGGTGGTTGCTATATTGTTGAGCCGGGAGAAGATTCATATGAGGAGATTATCGGCCAGGTCGAACAAGGCGTGCTTATTAACCGATTCTCGGGAGGGCGACCTAATGACAGGGGTGATTTTTCCGGTATCGCCAAAAACAGCTATTACATCAAGGATGGAAAGATCAAGTTTCCCATCAGGGAAACCACAGTGAGTGGCAATATGATTGAGCTGTTGCAGTCGATACAGTCCATTTCGAGTGAGAGGCTGGATTCCGGTTCCAGTGTGTTCCCATGGATTTGTGTTTCAGGCGTGACAGCTTCTTGAAATGGCGGAGAAATCAGTAATTGATCAGGCAATAAATCGGGAAGACCTGTATGGCACAAACTCTGAGGCCACCTACGGTGGTGCTTTAGGTTTTATGCGCCGCAAGTACACCAAGGAGCTGACAAGAGTCGATGTGGTGGTAACTGGCATCCCCTACGATACTGCAACCACCAATCAGCCCGGAGCACGGTTTGGGCAAGCAAGCCGTAGCTTCATCCGACAAGAGAGGGAAAACCATGGATAGAATAAAAAACGAAGAGTTCGTCAGGAATTTTTTTGAAGAGGCGAGAGAAAGAAATATGGATCTTGTTGCTGAATTTACAGATGATGCGGCAACCGTCATGGATCAGGCGGCTAGGATTTTTGACGAAATGATCCCGGACATGGCGTATGTGGATAGTCCCCACAAGCCCATGGCGGATTCTGTTTTTTTCTGCAATGTCATACTTGCCTTATACCTTGCTCTGAAGGAACGCAGTATCAATGTTCACGAGTTTGGCAAGATGGCGTTGACCAAAATGGAACAGGCACCGATAACGCAACCAGAAGAGCAACCTGAATCGAGTAAAGGGCAATCAAGGCGGGAACAATTTGCTGCTTTTATCTCTGCGGGTGAAGCGTCACAGAAAGAGGCAGCGCCAGGTGAGTTCGTGTTTGAAGCATTTTTGGGTGATCGTGAAGATTACGACTGGGGTATGAACGTCAAGTCCTGTGCCATTTGCCATTCATTTTCAAAGTACGACGCGATGGATCTGGTTCCTTACATGTGTGCGACAGATGATGTAATGAGCGACAAGGGAAAGCAAGGTTTACGTCGAACCGGGAGCATCGCAGTCGGTGCGCATCAATGTGACTTTCGTTATAAGCGCGGAGGCGAGCCCGGTCACTTATCTAAGCAGTATCCTCACAAAATCCAGGTCGCTCAGAAAGCGTAGCTGAATCTGACAAATTAGTGCCGATTGCCGACAGATTTGCCCGTTTTTTGGCAACCCCAGGGGCACGTGCAAGCCATAAGTAACTGATATTTAAACAAAAAGTAATTATTGAACGATATAATCCTGAAGTTCTTGACGCGTTGATGTTATCCATTGCACGTGAGAGTGTTTCTCACTAATCTCGGCGAACTTAACCCCCGACAGATACAGTTCTTGTCGAGGTTTTCATGTCTTTACTCCGCTGTCGTTGATTAGTTGGGGTAAGTAATAGTTGAGTGTTACGGCACGGGTGATGAAATACAACATCAATGATGCCCATAGTCCATGATTGCCGTACAGACCAGCGAGCACCCACCAGGCCAGCATGTAGGTGAGGAGCGAGATAATCATGGCGTTACGCATTTCCCGGGTCTTTGTCGCACCAATAAACACGCCATCAAGCAGATAGCACCAGACTGACACAATTGGAGCCGCAACAACCCAGGGGAAATAAATTTTTGCCACCTCCCGCACCTCAATTATGTTGGTGAGCACATTTATTACCATCCCCCCGGCAAGAATGAAAGAAACGCTCACCAACAATGCTGTGGTGAATCCCAGTTGGGCTGCATATTTGATGGCCACCTTTATCTGTTCTCGGTTCTTTGCCCCAATTGCGTTTCCCACGAGGCTCTCGGCAGCTAACGCAAAACCGTCCAGGAAAAAGGCAGAGAATGTGACAAACTGCAACAGGATTGCATTCGTCGCAAGGAGAATGTCCCCGGACTTCGCACCCTCGTTGGTAAACCAGGCAAACGCGAATATCAGGCACAAGGTTCGGATCATGATATCTCGATTAATGACGAACATGCGCTTCAGGGCGGGGGTATCCTTAAGCTGCTTAAGAGGAACGTGCAGACCAAGGTGCTGTTTCTTTATGCGATGAATCACAATGCCAAGACCTGCTATCAATGCGAGACACTCGGCGATCACGGTAGCGGCAGCGATACCCGCGACATCGAAACCGAAGCCAATGACAAAAACCAGATCGAGAATAATATTTGTAAAATTGAGCAGTAACTGGAGGATAAGGATGGAGCGCGTGTCTTGTTGACCGAGCAGGTAACCCATAATGGCAAGATAAGACAAGCTGAGTGGTGCTCCCCAGATCCTGATCTGGAAATAGATCGCTGCGGAGGCTTCAACCTGGGAGCTTCCATCAATGACGGAAAACGCCAGGCTGGAAATGGGAGTCTGCAGCAAAAATAGCAGCAAACCGATGAACACTCCTACAAGGAATGCCCTGTAGAACGCCGCCTTTGCCTCGGCTTCATCTCCCGCGCCCCTGGCCTGGGCGACGAGACCCGTAGTACCCATTCTGAGGAACCCGAATCCCCAGTAGAGAAAACTAAAAAGCATACTGCCGATGGCGATGGCGCCGATAAGGGCTGGATCACCCAGGTTACCAATGACTGCAGTATCAACTAAACCAAGTAGCGGAGTAGATATATTAGAAAGTATGATTGGCCAGGCGATGTAAAAAACCTGGCTGCGAGTGACAAGGGTTTGGTTCATTTTTTTGGATACTAGCAGCTTCACACTATCAGGGTCGATACGGCATCTCCGGATGATTGCTGATACTATCGCCAGCTCTCATCAGTTGTGAGTTTGCCATCAGGAGAAATGGGTGAAGGAAAGTAATATTCCCGTCTTGGTCGGATCGGGACAGTTGGTGGATCATGAGGCAGACGTGGACCGGCATATTGAACCCCTTGATATGCTGACTCGAGTTGCACTGAGTGCAGCGCAAGATGCTGGACTAGGTCCTAAGAGCCTGCAGAAAATGGATACCATCGCACTGGTCGGTATCGCCGGATGGCACCCGGACAATTCACCTGACCTTGTAGCCAGCAAAATAGGCGCGCATCCGACTCATGAATACGTTACCGGCACCGGCGGGCAGGTGGGGATCAGGTTGTTGAATTTTGTGGCCAGTGAAATTGTAAAAGGAGATTCTGAATTTGCCCTGGTTGCTGGTTGCAATAATCTCAAAGTACTGTTGAAAGCGATTGGTTTGGATAAGCAACTCAACTGGACCCGGGGAGGGACTGGTGTGCCAACATTGATTGGCGGAGATGAACCAGGAAGCAGTGACCTTGAAGGCCAGTACGGACTAAAACAACCACCCGATATCTATCCTTTGTTTGAAAACGCCCTGCGCGCGAAATTGGGGCTGGATCTTGAACAACACAAACGGCGAATGGGTAACCTGTTTACCAGGTTTACTGAAATCGCTGCAGACAATGCCTACGCATGGTTTCCCACGCGCAGGTCAGCCGATGAACTTACCACCGTGACGGCGACAAACAGAATGATTTCATTTCCGTATCCGAAATACCTTAATGCCGTGCTGAACACAGAACAGGCAGCAGGCTTGATTCTGTGTTCAGTGGCAAAGGCCCGGGCACTGGGAATTTCGGAGGAGAAATGGATCTACTGGTGGGGTGGGGCGCACAGCCAGGAGAAAGCCTGGTGGATGAGTGAACGACCGGACTTTACGGAATGTCCATCCATGAAGGATACCCATATCAGTGCGCTGGCAAATGCCGGGATCGAGATATCCGAGATAGATCATTTTGATTTTTACAGCTGTTTTCCTGTTGCCGTGGAGATGGCCTGTGAGATGTTGGGCATTGCAGTTGATGACCAGCGAGGATTTACCGTTACCGGCGGCTTACCGTATGCCGGTGGTCCAGCGAGTGCCTATACCTTGCATTCAATCGCGGAAATGGCACACAAGCTGCGCGAGAATCCAGGTCACAAGGGGCTGGTCACGGGTAACGGCTGGTACTTTACCAAGCATTCGGCAGCGGTACTGGCTTCCACACCGAAGGAATCAATCCCCAGAGATGGTTTGATCGCAGAACTTCCTTCCCTGCAGATGCGGACATCAGCAGAAGTTGTGGATACAACCGCCGAGGGACCTGCAACCATCGAATCCTACACGGTGTCCTACGACCGGGAAGGCAAACCCACACGAGGAATCGTGCTTGGTCGAACTGATGCGGGTAGCAGATTTCTAGCGAATACGCCGGATTCAATTGAATTCCTGGAGACTTTTGTCGCGCAGGAACAGATCGGTGCCAGGGGCCAACTCAAGGTTAAGAAAGAGATGAGCGTTTTTTCTTAAATGACGAGAAAAGAAGGGTTTTAGAGAGAATATGATATGGAAATAAAAGGAAGCTGTTTATGTGGTGCATACCGGTTTTCCATCACCGAACCGATGGAAATGATGTCAACTTGTTACTGTTCCGTGTGCCGAAAAGCACATGGCACGGGACAGGCTACATTTGTTGCCTGCAGTAAAACTGCTTTACAGCTCGAACAGGGTGAGGACGTCGTTTCCGACTTCAAAACTCAACTTGGGGGAACGAGAAATTTTTGCAAAAACTGCGGGTCAAACCTGCCGGTAGATGCAGGCGAACGTTTCATTATTCCGGCGGGATTGCTTGATGATGATCCCGGTGTAGATACCGTCATCCATATATTTGTCGCCTCCAAGGCGCCCTGGGTTCACATTCCAGATGGTGGGACGCAACATGATGAATACCCCCCGGAATGGCTGGAGGAAAACTGAACCAGTATCAGATTGATATTTTATTGATAGCTATTCGATATTCGATACAATCTCCCCACCAATGTAAGAATAAATTTACATTAATAAGTGCGCCAACGCCTATAATTCCGGTACCAAGCAAAGGAGAAATGCGGCTATGCCAGAAGCAGATCAGGTCAAGTTCGTGCTGCGGTTACCACCGAGCATGCATAAAAAAATCAAGCGTCGAGCCAAAACGAACAATACTTCCATGAATAAGGAAATCACAAACATCCTCAATGATTCGTTTAGCTCTGCCACGACTGCCAAGGTGTTGAATGATCTTGTCAGGCGCCTGGAAAAGAAGAAAGTCATCTGACCATTTCCTGGGCTTGCCTATGGCAAAAAAACTGCATCCGTTAGTCAGGGAATACCAGGATTGGAGTCCGCGGTCAGCGAAGTTAATGGATCGTGGCAGGCAGGTCTTTCCCGGAGGCGATACACGTGCGAGCGCGCACTATGGACCGTATCCTTTGGTGATGGAATCGGGGGAAGGCTGCCGACTCCTTGACGCAGATGGTCATGAATTCCTGGACTTCATGAACAACTTCACTTCTCTAATCCACGGCCATGCCCATCCGGCGACCGTGTCGGCGGTTACGCAGCAGGTGCCACGGGGATCCGCCTTTGCAGCGCCGAGCGCAAGCCAGATTGAATTAGCAGAACTGATCGTGTCACGGATACCATCGATCGAACAGATGCGTTTCTGCAGTTCAGGCAGTGAAGCCACTTTGATGGCACTGCGTTGCGCCAGGGCAGTGACGGGTCGCCAGAAGATAATGAAGATGGAAGGTGGCTATCATGGCAGCTATGAGCTTGCCGAGGTCAGTCTTATTCCGGTTCCTGACCAGCGGGGCGCTATTGATCACCCCAGATCCTTAGCCATAGATAACAGTATTCCTGACAGCGTTTTGGCAGATACCGTGGTCTGTCCCTATAACGAACCTGATCTGGCACGTGCTCTTATCAACGAACATGCAGCTGAACTGGCGGCAGTGATAGTGGAGCCTATTCTCGGATCCATGGGAATGGTACCGGCTAGCGCAGAATTTCTGACTGCGCTGCGAGAAGCAACTGAGAAAAACAATATCGTCCTGATTTTTGATGAAGTAATTTCACTACGCCTGTCCAGTGCGGGAGAACAGGGCCGCCAACATTTGACTCCCGACCTAACCTGCATGGGGAAAATAATCGGTGGTGGCTTGCCGGTAGGTGGCTTCGGCGGCAGTAAGGATCTCATGCAGGTATTCAGCCCGGAGGCGAAGGAAACTGTTTTTCACGCCAGTACGTTTAGTGGCAATGCATTAACTATGGCTTCCGGCCTGGCGACCATGTCTGAATTTGAAGAGAAAGATTCCGACAGGATTAATCGACTGGGCGAGCGACTTCGCAGCGGATTCAACGGAACCTTGAGCCAACATGGAATAAGGGGGCAGGCGATCGGTTCGGGATCATTGAGTAACATTATTCTCAGCGACGACACAATTCATGACGCGAGAGACTCTATGCAAGGAATGATGGCGGCGGGACATATTAGCGCCTTGCTACATCTTGGTATGTTACGCAAGGGGATCGTGTCAGCCAGTCGGCTGATGTATTGTATTTCAACCCCAATGGATGAAACACATATTGATACTGCAATTACTGCACTGAGTGATTCACTGACCGAACTAAGACCGCACATCGAGGCAGAAAAACCCGGGTTATTGATATAGCGACCTGCCTGAGGACGCCGCTTGTTAATTTGACGCTTGAAATCGTGAGGCGAACCTCGCCCGTGCGCAGGCCTCTATCTCCTGCTGATCAGCAGGTGGATCAAAGTTATATAAGACCTTGATATTCCGACACATTTTCTTTTTCTCCCGGGGAAAACACCTGTCGAGAATAAACTATAACAACTACTGTATAAAAAGCCATGGGTACGCCATGCCATTGAACGTGCAATCAGTTCGTTTAACCTGTACATCTAGGTAGTACCATCTATTTAACAGCTAGAGAATTAATCATGAACAACCTGGAGTTTCTCAACATGAGTAAGCATAACCTGTTGTTTTTGCTTGTTTTTTTCGCTCTTCTAATCGTAAACCTGGTCATTGTATAGGAAGACCCAATTAATTAACGCAAATTCCCCCAACTTGCCGGTGCCCTCGGGCCCGGCATTTTTTTTGATCAGTACGCTTTGCCTAGTCGATAAATTCAATATTACGACGGGAAAGTTCATGGTTGAGTTGTGCGAGACCATTTTGCATTGCGGCGATCGCCTCAAGCAGTTCTTGCCTGCCTCGCAATAAATCCTGGTCTGAATCGTCTCCAAGGCCCCCGGGTGCAAGTGCCACCAGATGTTGGATAGCCTCGGAGGTTTCCTTAATGGTGTTCTGCAAGCTCTGCAGGATATCACCCTGCTCAGCTGCTACTTCTCCGACGATTGTTCGGCGCTTTCTATCTATCTCCACCAGGCATTGCTTTCGATATTCTTCATCCAACGACATGACCAGGTAGTCGCCAAAGGAATAAGGTAACTTGACAGTTTCATAGGGCGAGAAAAATTTATCAACCTGGTGCGACCAATGCTTTGCTGCATCATCGTATTCTTTCTCGTCATCGGGTATTTTGAAGACCGGATCGACATTTTTCTGGACACTCGTATTACCGTGGTAGGAAAGAACAGCTCGTTTTACGATGGTAAGTTTTGAACTCCCCATTTCATCCTTCCAATTTTTTACATAGTAGTCGTGAATGATCCGACTATAACTGTACTCGAGTGCAACCAGATCCATGGGTTTCGCCTCCTAGTGCAAAGACACGTGATCGTAAATTGCCGTGACCTGATCAAACTTGATGATCAATGTATGGGCAGCCTTGGTCACCGAATCATGTAAGTGAAATTTAAATCGTTTCTGTGGTTCTCCCTGTAGGAAAGCTTCATATTCCTTGGAAAGTTCTCGTACATCGGAGGGCTTTTTTTTACTCCAGGTAGCCCGAAACGGACCCAACACTGCGCCACCTTCAAGGCAGATAGTGACTTCATGATTGGTGAGTTCATCTGGCATGTGGGTTCTCCGTCCATCGAGACACAACTTAAAGATACCGATAATTTCTAATCAGGTCTAGTTTTGCGCCTCATTGAGTAATCTGTATGAGGTAACGATTCGAGTAAGGGTAGTAATCCAGCATAAGGTTCCAAAGATACTCGCAATTAACCAGAACCAGGCTGGAAACAGGCACATCAGCAAAAATGTGAAGTTTGTTTCAAATCCTTCTGTCAAGCCGCCAAGATAGTAGATGGACTTAATCCCGCGAATATCCGTGGACAAGGATCTCTTTGCGGCGAAAATGGAAAACGTGAGGAATGAAGTTCCGGTACCGATGAAACTGAAAATCAGGAAAGCGCCGTATATAGCCTGATCAGGTAGCGCCAGGCAAAAGCCGAATATCACCGCGGAGTAAAAAATGAAGTCGAGAACAATATCCAGATACCCGCCCACGTCTGTAATACCACGGTCACGCGCAATAGCACCATCCAGGCCATCTGCAAAGCGATTGATGGCGATGATAACGATTGCCAGAACATACAATTGAAATGCCAATGCGGGAATCACCGTCAGGCCCAGCACAAATCCGCCGATGGTAACCTGGTTGGCAGTAATCGAAGTTCTCTTGAGTAAAGCAGCAATTCCGTTGAGGGGTGGGTCTATATACCGCCTTAATTGGGTGTCAATCACTGACGGCTTAAGAAGATCGTTGGGCTCGCTGGCGTTGCCGTCTCGTTACACCATCTTCAGCTTTACTCATATCGGTAATCGTTTCGAGATTTTCCAGGAAGCTCTCGAATGAGGCACTTTCGCCAAGACGCACACCATCGTTTGCATACATAGCCGCGGTTGAAAAATTACCACTGGCTGCCTGGAATACTTTCCCCGTTGGCGCTTCCTCACTACACATATAGATGACCGCTGGGGTTACCAGTGAAGGCGCACGCTCCGACGGCGGTTCATCAGGATCGAAAGTATCGCGACCGGGTAGATTCGATGTCATTCTGGTTGCGGCGCCCGGAGCAAGAACATTGATTTTGATATTGTGACTCGCACCTTCCAGGGCGAGGACATTCATCAAACCGAGCATGCCCATTTTCGCCGCACCATAGTTGGACTGTCCGAAGTTCCCCCAAATTCCGGAACCGGAAGACGTAAAAACAATACGACCATAATTTTTCTCATACATTATCGGCCAGGCTGCATGGGTGACGTACGCGGTGCCGTTTAAATGCACACTCAGTACAAGATCCCACTCGTCCAGTGTCATATTCTTGAATGATTTGTCACGAAGAATACCGGCGTTGTTGACGAGAATGTCAATGGTGCCGTAAGCATCAACCGCGTCGGTGATAATACTTTTCGCGCCTTCCCGATCTGAAACAGAGGCCTTATTGGCTATCGCTTCGCCACCCGCGGCTTTGATTTCAGCAACCACCTTGTCGGCCATGTCGCCTTCACCTGACCCATCAACACTGCCGCCAAGATCATTAACCACTACCTTTGCACCACGTTTGGCAAACTCCAATGCATGTGCTTTGCCCAGACCACCACCAGCACCTGTAATGGCGACTACCTTACCTTCAAATTCACTCATTGAATTCTCCTCTTATAGGCTTCTAGATCGTCATGGTTATAACACCATACCGACAGGACGGCAAAACCAGCACTAAGTATCCGTCTTCAGCGAGACATCCTGGAATTGCAATTCGTTCAAGGTGTAGTAGACGCCTTTGAGTTCCATCAATTCCTCATGGGTGCCGAATTCTTTAACCTCTCCATGTTTCAACACCAGAATTTTGTCCGCTTCTGCGATCGTTTGTAATCGGTGGGCGATAAGGATTGAGGTCCGGTCCTTCATGATCTGCTGCAGGGCCTGTTGGATCAGTTGTTCGGTTTCGGTATCGATACTGGCTGTTGCCTCATCCAGCACCAGGATTTCCGGATCTGCCGCAATGACCCGCGCAAATGCCAGCAGCTGCCGTTGTCCCTGGGACAGGTTCTGACCCCGTTCCACGAGTTTAGTATCGTATTGTTCGGGCAGTGCCTCGATGAATGAGTCCGCGTTAACCACGCGAGCAGCCTCGATAGCTTGTTCACGTGAAATACTCGGGTTTCCCAGGATTATATTGTCCAGGATTGAGCCTGAAAAGATGTGAAAATCTTGGAGGACGACACCGATACGCCGCCTGACCTCGCTGCTGTTGATCTGGTTCAAGTCGATATCGTCGAGAAATATCGTTCCATCAGGGAAATCGTAAAAGCGCCCCAACAGCCTGATCAAGGTGCTTTTCCCCGAACCGGTTGGGCCCACTATTGCGAGTTTTTCTCCTGGACGGATAGAGATAGATACATTGCGAAGTACCGGTTGATTCGGGTTGTATCCAAAGGTCAGGTGACGAAATTCCAGTTTCCCACGGATGCGAGATGGCAGCGCAACGGGTGTATCAGGTTCTTTCACCTGTTCATGCCAATCCAGCGCTTGGAAAATTCGCTCGGCACTGGCCATAGCCCGGAACAAAACATTATATTGTTGTCCGAGAACCCGGATTGGGCGGATAAACATATCAACAAACTGGGTGAACAGGATGACACTGCCGAGAGATATGGTGTCCTGCAATACGGAACCGCCACCGATCCACAATATCACTGCCAGCGCCATATTAACCATGTTGTCCATGAACGCGCCGTAGCTCGATTCAAGGTAGATTGCATCGATTTCATGCTTGCGGTTGGTCTGGTTGATACCACTGTAAACACCAAGATTTCTTTCTTCGCGATTGCTCAATTGAACCACCTGCATACCACTCAGGTTTTCCTGCAGATTCTGGTTTAACTGTGAAACAGTGTTTCGAATTAGTCGATAGACCCGTCGCGTGGCCTGACGTAAAAAGTATGTGACTACTGTAAAAATGGGGATAGCCAGAAGCAACCACAAGGTGAGTTGGACGTCGATTGCCAACATGATGACAAGTGCGATAAAAAACGGGACAAATTCCCCGATGAGCATGCCCGCGCCCATCAGCAACTCAAACAGCGCCTGAACATCATTGGTGATGCGAGTCATTATCCTGCCTACGGCAACCTTGTCGTAAAACGAGGATGGCCTTCTTTCCATATGGGCAAACAAGTCTTTTCTCATGTCGCGCAATGAATACAGTACAGTCTTCGCGAAAGTCACCCGATGGAAATGATAGGAAATATGGCAGAGCAGGGTGAACAGGGCGTAGATGGCACAAGCCGCAAGAATAGGCTGCAGACCCGTTGTGTGAACAAACCAATTGGTTAGTGCATTCATACCGAAGTCGGGCAACTGTGCATTCGGCGAATCCATAATGATGCCGTCTATGACCACTCGCGTAATGACAACAGGTAAGAGTACTGCCAGCAGTGAGGCGAACAACATCAGGACAATGCTTAGTGATACGAGTCTTCGATGCGGCGTTACCCAGCCGAGGATTCGACCGAGGTATTGCATGTTGACCGCCTGACCATGAATATCAGCGTCAAAAACAGAGTGATCGAGACTGGCTGTATTCATCCCGTTGCGTCCAGTTGCCTGATGAGCCTGCTATTAACGCTCTGTGCTTCTTCCAGGTCGGCATAGAAGCCGCCTCGGTCGAGTAGTTCCTTATGAGTGCCGGTTTCAATAATCCTGCCTTCCTCCAGCACGACGATTCTATCTGCATGACGTGCGGTAGAAACGCGGTGTGACACCAGCATGGTCGTTAGTCCATGGCGAATTGATTTCAGACCCGACAGGATGTGTTCCTCTGTTTCTGTATCTACTGCGGAAAAACAATCATCCAGGATTAATAGTGGTGTCATGCGAATGAGGCCTCGAGCCAATGCGGTTCGCTGTTTTTGTCCGCCCGATAGTGTGACGCCGCGTTCGCCTAAAATAGTTTCAAGTCCTTCAGGAAATTCTTCGATGGTAGCTCGCAGCGCAGCCGCGTCAGCAGATTGCCAGATTTCACCGATATCGCGATTGGGATCGTCGTAAGCGATATTGTCTCCGAGACTTTCGGCAAACAGGAACGGATCCTGCAGTACCAGACAGACCTGCTCGCGCAGGGTCGCCAGCGGAAATCCCTGGATGGGATGATTGTCCAGCAGCAGGTCACCCCTGGTAGGATCGAGCAGACGTACGAACAGTCGCAGCAATGTGGATTTTCCGGCACCGACGCGTCCGAGTATGGCGATGGTCTCGCCGGGGTCGACTTCCAGGTTGATGTCAGCCAGGGCGAACTTGTCCTTGTTTTCGTACTGGTAGAAAAGATGCCTAATGGAAATTCGGCCCGTCAGGTGTGGAAATTCCTGGTTTTCCTGCTCCTGAATCTCCGGTTCATAGTCGAGAACCTCAAACAGTCG
>JAPUGI010000390.1 GCA_027292925.1 Gammaproteobacteria bacterium | reverse complement strand
AATGGGAAAGCTGAAGAACCCAATAAGCATATGCATGATGAGGGGAAATGTGTTTCCTGTGAAGTAGTAGAGCCTATATTACAGTCAGCTGATGAATATATTTACTCTTCTATACCGTCAAGTTTTGACTATGAACCAATTACTTTTGAATGGAATACTTATCAAATAACAAAACCAATATCCGTAGCAATCAAGTTACATACACCTCTTTATCTACCTATACCTCCACCTCTTCAGTACCGTGTGCTTCTGATCTGATCTTCTCCTTGTAAGAAGTAATAGGTTTTTCTTGTTTCCTGGTTTTGCCAGGACATCCTTACAAGGAGATTGATTATGTACAAACAACATCCGCTAAGGTAACTCATTAGGTCTTGCTAAGACCTATCCATACATTAGCTGACAGGAGTATCAGGAGTATTAAGACGATGTTCAAAATACAAACTAACAGGTTTATCGGGATCGGCCAATCTGCACGGTCTCTTCTAGTCGCGCTATTGTTAGGTGCAGCGTTGTTATTCGTTTCTGTAGAAGTATCTGTTGCTCATGAGGGGGATGAACCAGAGGAAGTCGGTGATCTTGATATGGATGCACCGCGGGTTATCACACCTGAAACGAGCAAGCATATCGGCCTGAAGACGGCTGAGGTGGATGTGCAACTGATAGAGGAAGTGATCGAATTGAGCGGCATTGTGAAAGCCCAGCCCTCCAGACGGTATTCTGTTTTTAGTTTGCTCGACGGCAAAGCTACACAAGTCCATGTTCAAGTGGGCGACCAAGTCAAGACCGGTCAAATTCTTATCGAAATCGAAAGCCTGCCTTATCTGGAACGGTGGTCAAATCTGCAAATATTACAAGCACGAATAAAGGCACTGGAGCAGGAACGCAAGGCTGCGGAAGTAAAACTGGAGCAAGCACAAGGTCTTGCTGGCAAGACCATCCCCGTAAGCGAGATCACGTTACGCCAGGCCGATTTGGCAAAGGTTATCGCGTCTATAAATCTTGCTCGAATCGAGGCCCGTCAGACCAAAGCGTGGCTGAGAGCTGTGTCGTCCTCGCCGCATTTGATTCAATCTCCCGAGAATCGTTTTGTATTGCGAGCCGAGACTGATGGTGTGGTGGTACAGCGTCACGTGACATCGGGACAATGGGTGCAGGAAGGGCAGACACTCATCGAAATTGCCGATTACAGTGTTGTTCTAATCGAAGGTCAGCTGCCCGAGTCCCTGATTGCACGGGTCCGCGCAAGGCAAACTGACAAGGTCCGTATACGAACGCCTTCCGATTTATCCTTCATCGGTGAGGGTAAGATTCGATATATCTCGCCTGATCTCAACCCTACCAACCGCACCGCCCGGTTGATAATCGATGCCCCTAACCCTAACGGGGTACTGCGTAGTGAAATGTGGGTTGATTTGGTGATTATACAGCGCGAGGTCAAAGAGGCGCTGGTGATTCCCCGTACCGCCATGGTAGTGCAAGGGCCATTGCATTTTGTGTTCGTCCAGAACGGCGATCAATATGAGAAACAGGACATCACTCCAGGAGTGACAGATGATCGCTATGTCGAAGTTAAGGATGGTTTGTTTCCTGGTGATGTGATCGTCACTGAAGGGGCCTATTCACTTACACACCTGAAACCAAAGGGAAGCTCCACTAGTACGCCGACAGGTAACATGAGTGACGGGCACAGCCACCAACATTAAATCAGGAATACACTGATGCTCAACACACTCATCCGGTTCTCGCTGAATAATCGATTCCTGGTACTTGCCTCTGCGTTAATGCTAATCGGGTATGGATTAATCACACTCGCTGGCCTGCCGGTAGACGTCTTTCCGGATCTGAACCGACCCACTGTCACCATCATGATCGAAGCGCCGGGTCTGGCTCCTGAGGAGGTTGAAACGCAGGTGACATTTCAGCTCGAGACAGTCCTGAATGGCGCGCCGGGTGTTATCCGCGTTCGTTCCAGTTCCGGTATTGGCTTGGCGGTGATCTGGGTGGAGTTCGATTGGGATACTGATATCTGGCATGACCGGCAAGTTGTCCAGGAACGGCTCAACCAAGCGATGGAAAAGTTGCCGCCGGGGGTTGAACCTTTCATGGCGCCAATCTCATCGATCATGGGTGAGATCATGCTCATCGGCCTGTATGGAGAATCCGTCGATCCAATGCTGGTGCGTACTATAGGGGACTGGGTAATTCGTCCACGCCTCTTGACCGTGGCAGGGATTTCTCAGGTGACCGTCATGGGAGGTGAGTTGAAGCAGTACCAAGTTCTGGCCGATCCGGAAAAATTACGCCGTTACGGTGTGACATTTGAGGAACTGGAACATGCTGTCGAGGAAGCGAACGTGAATACGGGTGGTGGATTCGTGTTTACCCAGAACCAGGAGTACCTCATCCGTAACCTCGCGAGGATCCGGACACTTGACGAACTCGAGCAATCGCTAGTGAAGACGCATGATAACGTTCCAATCCGGATACGTGACTTGGCTGAGGTTAAGCTGGGCCCGGCCATTAAACGTGGAGACGGATCGGTCAATGCGACTCCGGCCGTCATTATGGCGATCCAGAAACAACCCGGCGCTGACACCCGGATCCTGAGCAACGAAATTGACCAGGCGCTCGATGGTTTACGCGGGTCTTTACCGGAAGGTCTGCAAATTGAGCCGGATCTCTTTCGTCAGAGCCACTTTATAGACGCCGCGATCTGGAATGTTGAAGAGGCCTTGCGTGATGGAGCGATCCTTGTGGTCATCATCCTGTTTCTGTTTTTGCAAAACTTTCGAACCACGACTATCACGCTTACCGCGATACCTTTGTCCCTGCTGGCCACAGTCCTGGTGTTCAAGTGGTTCGGACTATCGATCAACACCATGACGCTGGGCGGTATTGCGGTTGCAATAGGAGAACTCGTTGACGATGCCATCGTCGTGGTGGAAAATGTATCTCGGCGCCTCCGGGAAAACCACCGCAGCAAACATCCTCTCCCCGCTTTGGAGGTCGTTTTTCATGCCTCCAGCGAGATCCTGAATCCAATCGTCTTTGGTACGGCACTTGTTTTGTTGGTGTTTTTTCCATTGTTCGCGCTTTCGGGAATCGAAGGCCGCTTGTTTACACCGTTGGCCGTGGCATGCATTGTCTCGATTCTGATGTCATTACTGGTTTCGTTGACCGTTACACCCGCCCTCTCGTTCATACTTCTACCCAAGATAAGTGACAGGAAGGATGATAAGGACAGTGCCGTATTGCGATTTTGTAAATGGATGGCACGTGGCTTCTACGCCATTACGATGCCGTATCCAAAAAGCGTCGTGGCAACCGCATTAATCTTACTCTCGGCTTGTCTATATGCAGTTGTAAATATTGGGTCCGAATTCCTGCCAGCCTTTAATGAAGGTACTGCAACGATCAATATGCTCGTCAAACCCGGGACCTCGCTAGGCGAGTCAAACCGTCTGGGAACCCTTGCTGAAAAGTTGGTTCTGAGCGTGCCTGAGGTAAAATCTGTCGGCCGCCGTACCGGCCGTGCCGAGCAGGATGAACACGCGGAGGGTGTCAACTCCTCAGAACTGGATGTTGACTTCTGGACACCCGAAGAGGCCGAAGATCCTGAGCAACATCGCACTGCCACTGGCCGGGTGCCCCCCAGCGATATACGTCCAAGAGGTGAAGTGTTGGCAACTATTCGCCAACATCTTGAAGAACTGCCCGGTATCTTTGTAAACATCGGTCAGCCCATTTCGCACCGTATCGACCATCTACTCTCTGGCGTACGAGCCCAGGTAGCGGTCAAGATCACCGGCCCTGATTTGAGTGTCCTGCGAAACAAAGCCAGGCAGGTTGAAGCTGCCATGAGTGGCATACCGGGTGTGGTGGACCTGCAGGTTGAGCAGCAGGTGCTTATTCCTCAAATCCGTATCCGCGTTAAACGGAATGCCGCTACACGCTACGGGTTTGATGCCGGTAATCTGGTCGACATTTTCGAGACAGCGCTGAACGGGAAAGTTATCTCCCAGGTCATTGAAGACCAACGCTTCTTCGATCTGGTACTCTGGACGCCTGAGTATATCCGTAAGGACGTGGAAACTATCAGGGACCTTCGGCTGGTGTCGCCTTCAGGCGCAATGGTTCTCCTGCATGATGTGGCAGATGTGGTTGAGACACCCGGGCCTAACCAGATCAACCGTGAAAATGTCGCTCGCCGTATCGTGGTTTTCTGCAACGTGCAAGGCCGCGATCTGGGCAGCACCGTCCAGGCTATTCAAGCGTCTATTGTGCAGGATGTCAGCCTGACTGAAGGCTACTCGATCACCTACGGCGGCCAGTTTGAAAGCCAGCAGCGTGCAACCCGGCTGCTTCTGATCTACGGTGTTTTCGCCCTCGTGGCTATGTTTGTCTTGTTATATGCGTACCTTAAATCTGCAAATCTGGTGGCACAGGTGATGCTGAGTATTCCCTTTGCATTTATCGGCAGCGTCGCTGCCTTGGTCATTGGCGGGATCGTAACCGGCAATGCACCGTCATCTGCTGCTACGGGATGGTTGAGTAGCTTACTCAGTCGTGCCGAGCCGTTCTCTGTGGCCAGCCTGATTGGGTTTATCTCACTGACTGGTATCGCTAGCCGTAACGGCATCCTGATGATCTCCCACTATATCCACTTGATGACCGATGAAGGGATGCCTTTCAGCCGGGAGATGATCATCCGGGGCAGCCAGGAACGTGTCGCCCCCGTGTTCATGACCGCTCTTACCACAGGCTTGGCACTCATTCCCCTGGTACTGGCCAAAGGCGAGGCGGGCAAGGAGATCCTCTATCCTGTCGCCCTCGTCGTGCTCGGTGGTTTGACTACTTCCACGCTAATGGATGTCGCACTTCGGCCAACGATTTTTTTTAATTTTGCGCGTAAAGAGGCTATGCGTGTTAGTCAAGCGATTATGCGTAAACGTGATTCTATGCGGGATGACACTTCCCGCGCTACATCACTGATGGATACGAGACATCCCTGAAACTTATTTTAAAAAATATTGAAAATACATATCTCTTAAAGAGGACTACTTATGAAACAGTTATATTGGTTGAGCACAGCGATATTGACGATTTCGTTTGCAATATTATCTGGCACTACCTTGGTCAATGCCGATGAAGGCAGTGAACATCCAGAAGTCAATTTGCATAAGCACAAGTCTGCCGGTGAAACACATGCACATGGTTCACCACACGGTGGTGTGGTTAGAACCGTTGGTGATTACCATGCAGAATTGATCCTGAACACAAACGATCAAGATCGAGGCTCGCGTATTGAACTCTATCTAATGGAGTCAAAAGAACAAGTTTCCAAAACGATTGCTGCAAAGGAATTAAAAGCCTTCGTCCAGGAGCAGGGTAATAGTGAATTCAAGTCCTTTACCTTAACGGCTGAACCATTGGATGGTGAATCTACTGGCAATACCTCGCACTTTGTTGGAAACCGGGAAGATCATATATGCCAACAGGGATGTAGGGTCTCTTTTAATATTCCGATTGAAGATAAGCGATATCGAGTCATTTTCGAACTAGATCCATTGCGTCACCACGACTGACTCTCCCGCAGGGAAGCCTTATGACTCATCATACTTCTGTTCTACTGTTCACTGCTGTGTTACTGCTAAGTGCCTGCACAAAATACCTGCCGAAACCGCTCTATCCGGAACAGGAATGGAGACAATTACAAGATGTGCGGCTTGATGATCTGCTTGCCAATGCAAAAGATTTATTAGTCGACAGAAACCAGCTTGCTCTGGCATTTAATTATGCGGACGGTATATCTGCCGATGAGGCAGCAGGTTTAGCTGTCGTATTGAATCTGGACTTACGCGTAATCCGGTTGGCAAAGGAGATTGCTCAAGGACAATTGCTGGCCGCAGGGCTGCTGCCTAATCCAGACATTGATGGGAGATGGCTTACTCCCGTTTCTGGTGGCGGCGGGGTCTTTACTGAGATTGACATTTTTTTTGATTTGACCGAGGCGTTGTTAATAAGAGGGCCGTCGATTGATCGAGCTGAAATCAGGATCGAGGAAATTAATTGGGAATTAGTTGGTCGAGAATGGGAAATCGCAAATGAAGTTCGCCGCGCTTTTTCTGATGTGCTGTACTGGGATCGGACAATAGAACTTAATAAACAACAGCAACAAGTGACAAAACAAATACTGGAAATTACCAATACACAATATGATCTTGATGCAGGGACTGAACTTGATGTCGTACTCGCCGAATCTGAAAGCGTTGAACTTGAACGCCATGCCCGCCAACTTAACGGTCAACGCAAGCAGGCGATCCAGAAACTTAATCGCCTTATCGGGCTGCCACCAAATCATCCAACGCAACTGCAAAAATCCACTAAGTCACTGGCTTACGTTCCGCTAACAGGAGATGTGAGTGAATTCACTGAAAAACTTCGCATACAACGACCAGACTTGCACCAGGCAGAACAAGCATATCTTGGGTCAGAAAAAGAATTGCAGATTGCAATACGCAAACAATATCCACGGCTTCGCCTTGGACCATCTTATGAACATGGTGAGGGAAAGAACCTGGTTGGCGGGGGACTATCATTGGAGATCCCTGTCTTCAATCTTAACCAGGGGGAAATTGCCGTTCGAATGGCAGAACGCGATCAAATGCACCAAGCCTATGTTGCCATATTACACCAGGCCCGTGGGAGACTCTATGATACCTGGAGCCGTCTTGAAACACTCAATGATGAACTTGGATTCTATTTTTCTGATGTTGCCCCACGATTAGAGCGAAGTCTGGATTTAACCGAACAGGCCTTCAAGGCCGGGCAGCTTGATATTCTCCGCGTTCTTCTAGTACAAAACAGAGTGCTTGACAGCAAGCGTCAAATTTTAGAAGCACTGCGTGGCTATCATCGTTCCAGGATTGACTTGATTGAGATCATTGGCCCTGTTCTAAATACTAAACCTACGGAAGTTGAAAAATGAAGGGGCTAATATTTTGCATATACAAGCATTAGGTAATAGTGAGTTAACTTTGTTTAAAAACCGGTTAATGCCGTAAGAACCTATAAACATTGAGTTAAATATACGATTATCACACATGGTCATAGTCCCCATTAGGATACGGATTGCCTGGTGCCAAGGTAAAAACAACCCGGTAGCTCCACGTAGTGCATAGATTATTAGTCGGCATATATATAATGAGTCAATAGGTGATGCGGTTGGGAAATTGAAAGCGTTCCTGAGGAATGTGTGATCTAAGCTTGCTTTGCCATTGCTGTTATCGGAAGAAATATTTGGATTTGGTTTCGCACTTGCTTGTGACTTTCTAAAGGAGAACGTGTCGCCTGAATTTATTAAGCCAGACACACACATCAATGATATTGCACAGGGGTTAGGTATCACAGAATCAAAAAACAATTATCGAATATTCAAAGACGTTGAATCATATTGTAGTAGAATCGGTGTATTGCCGTATGAGGTAGATAAAATATTTTGGCTTATCGGTAGTGGCAACTTCTACCTATCCAACACCAGAATAAGCAGCTCAAAACAACAATTTATCGCAAGCATAAAGGGCTAACAATCGCATGCACTCGGACCGCAAAAGCGTCTCTAGTACCTCGCTCTGCTTTTTTGCTGCCGGTGAATTGCGGCATTATATCCAAACGTCCGCTTTCAGTATTAAGCAGACATTAGAGTTGATTGTTCTGAACGTCTGCTTTCCAGCGTAAGCGGACATTCAGCCCACGCATATCCTTTTCCCAATATAACGTTAAAATAGACAATTACTATTGAAGGTGAATATAAAAACTGAATGATTTAGTGTTAATTCAATTATTGATATCTGGGCCAAAGTGCCCACCTAATACATGTTGGGCATTAGTAGCATCAAAGAGGGTATCTTTATGAGCAGCACACCCATTCCCAGAAAAACTCGGGAGTTTCAAAATCATCATTTTGACTCAACGATATGGAATGATTTCAGGTTTCGAGACAACGACATTGTTATCGCAACTTATGCCAAGTCAGGAACAACCTGGATGCAACAGATCATCGCTCAACTGTTGTTCAATGGCGAAGATGGTATAGAGGTGGCGGAAATGTCA
>JAPUGI010000039.1 GCA_027292925.1 Gammaproteobacteria bacterium | reverse complement strand
AAGTCGTCAGGCAAGGAGACGAAATTGAAAAAATGAAGGCCTATACTTCGGGTTTTGGTAGTTTTCACCACGATAATGCCCGCAAAATATGGGTTGAACTTGTCTTGCTTTACACTCATTTGCTTAAAGCTAACGATCAATATGAACAGGCGCTTGCGCAGCTAAGTGATGTGTTAAAGGTTATCAATACACTCGATAAAGAATGGCTGCCAACTCAGGCGACGCTGGAATATGAACTGGCCTTACTCTATGTCGATTTGGCGGCTATAAATAACAATGCAAGCGATAAAGAACAGGCGATACTGCTTTTGGTAAGTGCAGTGAAAAGCGGGATTGCAGACCACAACCTTGTTTCCTGGCAAGACATTAAAAGTAACAAGTTTTCCCTGTTAAAAAACGACCTGCGTTATCAAAAACTGACTAGAGGTCGTTAGCGTCTTTTTTATCAGTTAAGTTAGATATTTACGTAGTCTACATTGGAGGCACGGATTTACACGATGTTGTTTGCCCTTGTTACCAGGGCACCACCTTGCGTTCAGCCCTCGCTTTTTTGCAGTTGCCATTTAGAAAGGGCTTCACTGGCACTGCTCTTTCCCTCCATTGAATCACCGCTTACTTTGGCGGCCAGCTCCACGACATAGCCATTGGGATCACGGAAATAGATCGAATGTACAAATCCATGGTCCGACACACCTCGCGTCTCGATACCGGCGGCCTTTCCTTTTGCCAACATGTGATTGAGTGTGTCTGCATCGACTTCGAGCGCAATATGCAGATCGAAATCGTGTTGTGTTTTGAATTCGAAAGGTTGACCCGGCGCTTCAAAAAACGCAATACACGAATTATCCGCCATGGCATAAAAACTATGCAGTACACTGGTTTTTCTACCCGTCAGCGTGGCATTGATTTCGAAAGCGTCTACAAATTTAAGTCCAAGGAAGTCCTCATAAAAAGCGCGAGTCTCCTCCGAATCCCGACAACGGTAGGCAGCGTGATGTAACCCTTTTATCCGAATCTCTTCCATGGTATCTCCTCTACTTTGAGTGCACTAAGGCCTGATGTATCAATCCCACCACCATACCATTTGGGGGCAGAGCATGCTAATTCTTACTCCAACCTCAATTATTAGTAAAGCGTAAATAAAAGCCCAATAGCGAACATCAGCAGTACAGCCAGAATAATTCGTGGGCCATGTCCAAGCAGCCAGCTTTTCTCCAGTTCATCCGTGATGCTAATCCCGGCCAGTTCCTTTATCCTACGATCCAGTTTGGAGGATACCAGTGGCACCGACGCCGATTTCTTTCCTGCACCATACGCCCTGTAAAGCGCATCATCATCAGCTGATTTTTTCTCGGCTTTTGGCATATCCGGACTGCTTATCGTTATTCTAGTGCTGGCATCAGCACCATAATTCCTGTACCTGTAAACGGCACGAGAAGTGAAACGGGTCAAAACCAGTTCATAGTAGACCAGGTGATAAAAGATTCCGGTTCAGCCAGATCAACACGGAAAAATCAATGCATTAACTTCCCTTTCCTTCGAGCCAACCTAACAATTCAGCTCTCTCTTGTGTGGACATTTTGGTCACGTTGCCTAAAGGCATATAGTTGGTTAACACTGCTACCTGCATTCTTGTTGAACTGGCAATCACTTCATCGATGCTATCCATCAAAACTCCCCCGGGTGGCGCGATGATTCCTGCAAATGTGGGATTTACGGAATGACATACAGTGCAATGTTTTTGGATTATTACCAATACCTTGCCATCGCTGACAGATTGCGCTGTAGATGCAGCAGAGAGTCGTTCAAATCCTAAATAGGCAGCCAATAACAAAAAGGCAATAACAGCCCGAATCAGAATCCATGGATTTACGTCTCCACTATGACGTAAGTTGAAAAAATGACGCGCATAGGCCATCACGCCCATCACATACATCAGAATGATCCAGTTGTATTGGTGTCCATACAAAAACGGATAGTGAATACTGATCATGCAGAACAGCACCGGCAGCGTAAAGTAGTTGTTGTGGGTTGATCTCAGTTTCGCAAAAGCTGCCAGTTCAGCGTCCGGTTCGTTACCCGCTGTAACGTCCTTCACAAACGCTTTCTGTGCCGGGATAATGCCCAGAAAAACATTGCCTGCCATGATGGTTCCCATGACTGCGCCGATATGCAAATAAGCAGCACGGTCAGAAAAAAGCTGTACTGAAAGCCAGGACAGCAAGGTGAGATAGATAACTATGATGACTGCGAACAACGGGGCATTGTGTTTTAACGGTGACCTCACCGCTAACTCATAAAATCCCAGCCCCAGACCGACAAAACCTATACTCGCAATAACCGCGGTTCGGGGATCGGCAATCCAGTTATCTGGGCCAACCAGAAATGACTGTGCCTGAATATAGTAGACCGCTACCATCAGGAAGATCCCGGTGATCCACGTGGTGTACGCCTCCCACTTGGACCAATGCAGGGTCGCCGGCCATTGTGGTGGTGCTAAACGATATTTGTTGAATTCGTAAATGCCGCCGCCATGGATCGACCAGATGTCTCCCTTGATTCCCTTATCTTTTTTCCACTGGGGCGGGTCCTGCAAACTGTTGTCCAGCCAAATGAAGTGCAGGGACGCGCCAATCCAGGCAATACCTGCGATCAAATGCAACCAACGAACAATCAGACTGAACCAATCTGCTATGTAGGCTTCCATTATTTATTGTTCTGCTCTTGTTTATTATAACGTTCAACACCATGGCAATAAGTTCTCTCAACTGACCTGTCGTCGCCCATGATCATGTGAACGAACAGTTCTTCGGCAAGATTATTACTTTGGTCCAATCGCCGCTTGATAATCGGAGTTGCTGCAGGATCAAGCACGATGAAATCCGCTTCCTTACCTTGCTCAAAGTTTCCAACATACTGATCAAGGTGCACTGCTCGCGCATTCCCTAAAGTGGCCATGTAAAAGGCTTCATATGGATGAAGGGAGTATCCCTGCATCTGACACACCTTATAGGCTTCCGCCAAGGTCGCCAGCATGGAAAGACTGATGCCACCACCGACGTCAGTTGCGATGGTGATGGGGATACCAGCGCTGCGCAGTTGTTGGATAGGCATCAGGCCGCTGCCCAGGAACAAATTTGAAGTTGGACAAAATGCAACCCTGCCTCCTTCGTCCGCTAACCTCGCGACTTCACTATCAGACAAGTGAATACAATGGGCAAAGATTGATCGATCGGTGACAAGGCCGTATCGCTGGTAAGTATCAAGATAATCTTTTGCATCGGGGTAAATCGACTTAAGCCAGCTGATTTCGAGAAGGTTTTCTGACATATGGGTCTGCAACCACACATCCTGGTATTCCTGTAGCAGCTTTCCTGTCGATTCCAGCTGTTCAATGCTGCTTGTACCGGAAAATCTTGGCGTAACCGCATAGCCCAGCCTGCCTTTTCCGTGCCAGTCCCGTATGAGTTGCACGCTATCGGCATAACCTGACGCCGGTGTGTCCTGTAATTCGGCAAGCGCATTCTGGTCCATCAACACTTTTCCCGCCACCAGCCGCATATCGCGATCAAGGGCTGCCTGAAACAATGCTTCTGTCGATTGCTTGTAGCTGGTTGTAAAGACAAACGAGGTGGTCGTCCCTACAGCCAGGCAATAATCCAGAAAGTCCGCCGCAGCGGCGGCGGCGTAAGCCTCATCCTTATACTGCGCCTCGGCAGGAAAGGTGTAATTCTCAAGCCAATCCAATAACTGTGAGCTGTATGAAGCGATAACATCAATCTGTGGGGAATGTACGTGAGTATCGATAAATCCTGGCACGATCAGGTGGTGCGGGAGTCGTTCGCACCGATCCAGGTCAAACCCTTCTCGCTGCGCCTTCCCGGCATCACAACAGACCGAAACCTTGCCATCTTTTACACTGAGAACACCGTCTTCAAAGTACTCGACATTCGATCCATCGCTCGATGGTTCATCGAGAAAATGAACAATGCGGCTTCTCAGCGCTAAATCCGACATCAACTTCCCCGATAAGTGGAGTAACCAAAAGGATTTAACAACAAGGGTACATGGTAGTGTTCATCGGTGGCGGCAACTTTGAATTTGATCTGGATGTCGGCAAAGAAACATGACTTTCCCTGGCTGGAAAAATAGTCCGAAACGTCGAAACTCAACATATAATTGCCGTTCATCAGCTCAAAATCATTATTCCACTCGGCTACTCGACCATCATCGTTAGTAACACCCGAGGCAACCATCTCGGTCGATTCGCCCGCCCTGAAAAGATCAACCTTGACACCAGCCGCAGGACGACCTTCGCTGGTATCGAGAATATGAGTGGTAATCGGTGGTTCCATCAAATTTCTTCTTCAATGAGTTTTTGCAAACGCAATCGAGTAATCGCCTCCTGTTCCCTGGACGCATTTTCTAGTTCTGTTTCTCTGTCGTTGCGCAATCTGTCCCGCAACAACCCTAACATTTCGTCTGCTGATTTCCCTGTTGCACATACAATAAAGATAAAGCCATTGTTCTCAATATATCGCTGGTTTCCGTCACGAAGCGCAATTAAAACAGATTCTTGTGCCGCCACAATCTGACCCTGCTCGCGATTGGCACTAGCCGCATATTTATTTCTTAACACCTTCACATCACCAATCTGGGGATGCCCCGCAAAGGCTTCCAGCCTTTCATCTTCAGTTGCACTCGCCCATGTTGACTCAGCTTTCTCAATTAGCTCTTCGATCGAGGCAAACGGACGTAAGTTGGTTAATTCAGTGGCCCAGCGCTCACAATGGCAGCAACCGATAAACTCTTTCCGCGCTTCTAGCAGACCTAAATTGTTTATCCTTTCCAACGTCATGCGGGTTTGATGATTTCTTTTACTTCCCGCCAGCTTAGTCCTTGGCGCTTCGATTTTTCAGTAACAGGGACCAGGGACAATATCTGAGCTGCAATGGACACTGCAACTTCCATTGGCAATTTGCCGCCCAATTCCGTGAGACCAATCGGACAATTCAATTTGTCGATAGACTGATCATCGAAGCCATCATGTTTCAGATGTTTTCGGAACCTTTTCGCTTTTGTATTCGATCCGATCAACCCCAGATAGGCGGAGTCATCATTATGCAGAATCTCCTTCGTCAATCGATAGTCAAGCGCATGGTCGTGAGTGACTATGACAATATAGGCGCCTTCAGGAATCCGGGAGATATAATCCTCCGGTTTCTCAATACTTATCTTATCTACGCCCACCGGTATTTCTTGCGGGAAAAGATCTTCCCGGTTATCCACCCAGGAGATATGGCAATCCAGTTCAGAGGCAATGCTCACCAGCGCTTTAGCGACATGTCCGGCTCCAAACAGCACGACCTCAACGGCCGTGCGAGGAAACACTTCGATCAGTACAGTGACACTGCCACCACAACATTGACTGGCCTTCGCCGCCAGGGGGAAATGATGAATCTGCTGAATATATTTATCGATGAGCAGCAACTCCCTGGCCTTTTGAGTCGCCAACAATTCAAGTTTACCGCCACCGATGGAATCAAAGGTCGCATCGGTGGTCACCACCATCTTGCTCCCACCTTCCCTCGGAGTGGAGCCAGTGGTGCCGACCACAGTCACAAGGCTAAATGGTTCGGCCTCTTTTTGACACTTCGCAACTACCTGCTGCCAGTGTTGGTTAATCATCCACTCTCTCCATGAAGTCTTTCGCCAGGGTGATGCAGCGATAAACTTCCTCGTTTGTCGCCGGTGCGTTCATGGGTGGACTAAAGCGGTAGTCGGCGATACTGGCGCATGCATCTCGCAATGCACACCATACTGACAACGCCAGCATCAAAGGTGGCTCGCCAACCGCTTTGGAACGATAGATCGTTTCTTCCCTGTTGGCCTCATCATAGAGATCAACATTAAAGGTCCGAGGCACATCATACGCGGTCGGAATCTTGTAGTTGGCCGGGCTGTCCGAAATCAGTCTGCCTTCACCGTCCCAGAGCAACTCTTCCGTGGTCAACCATCCCATACCCTGAACAAACCCCCCTTCAATCTGGCCCATATCAATGGCCGGATTCAGTGACTGACCAACATCGTGCAATATATCTACCCGGGTCACTCGATATTCACCGGTCCGAGTATCCACGATCACCTCAGATGTCGCAGCGCCATTGGCAAAGTAAAAAAATGGCCTGCCGGTAGTGGTATCAAAATCGAATGAAATCTTCGGCGTTTTATAGAAGCCTGTGGCAGATAAATGAACACGATTCATATAGGCGAGCTTGACGATTTCTGCAAACTCATAGGTTTCGCTCTTAATCCTGACTTTATCATCAGTAATGCTGATTTCTTCCTGCGCGCAGTCAAAGTGGCTCGCAGCGAACGTAATCAGGCGTTCACGAATCTGGTTCATGGCATCGAGAACTGCCATACCATTTAGATCACTGCCAGACGATGCCGCTGTAGGCGAAGTGTTGGGCACTTTATCGGTGCGAGTTGCAGAGACCTGTATTCTTGCAAGCGATACACCCATTGCGCGAGCCGCCACCTGGGCAACCTTGGTGTACAGACCCTGGCCCATTTCTGTGCCACCATGATTCACATGGATACTGCCGTCCGTGTACACATGCACCAGGGCGCTAGCCTGATTTAAATGCTTTGCGGTAAAGGAAATCCCGAACTTGACTGGCGTTAATGCCAGCCCCTTACGAAAGTGTGAGTCACCACCTTTATTGAATTCTGCTATTTCATCCCGGCGCTGCCGGTAATCACAAGTTCGTTCCAACTGCGAAATTATATGCGGCAACATATGCTGTTCTATGGTTTGCCCATAGGGTGTAACAGCCCTGCCTTCCTGGTACAGGTTTGCTATCCGTACATCCAATGGATCCAGACCCAACTTAACTGCAATATCATCCATCATTGCTTCAGCGGCGATCATGCCTTTGGGTGCACCGAACCCCCGAAATGCGGTATTCGACACTGTGTGGGTCTTGCATCGATAGCCGGTGATTCTTGTCGCGTCATAGTAGTAGCTGTTGTCGGCATGAAACATGGCCCGGTCAACTATGCCTTCTGACAGATCCGGTGAATAGCCACACAAAGCCGCCAAATCCATGGTGACTCCCTGGATTCGGCCCTTGTTGTCAAACCCTGCTTCATACCGATTCCAGAAGTCATGACGTTTGCCGGTCTGGATCATGTCATCCTGCCTCGGCATGCGGAACTTAACCGGACGGTTAGTTCGACGTGCGAAAATAGCGGCCATACAGGCCAGCGGGGCAGCCTGGGATTCTTTACCTCCAAATCCGCCGCCCATGCGCCGAACTTCTACCTGCACCTGGTGGATCGGCAGGGCCAATACTTTCGCCACCAGTTTTTGGACGTCGGTTGGATGCTGAGAAGAACTGACCACATGCACCCCGTCATCTTCGTTAGGGATACATAGGCTGACCTGGCCTTCTAGATAGAAATGTTCCTGACCACGAATGTATTGCTCACCTTTGATCCTGAAAGGCGAACCCGCAATCACTGCATCAACGTCACCACGAACAAAAGATTTTTCCGGCAGGACAAAGGATGACTCGTCCAGTGCAGCCTGGGGTGTCAATACAGCTTCAAGGACTTCATATTCGACAATCGCCTGTTCGACTGCATATTTCGCCGCAGACAGTGAAGTTGCCGCAACTGCAAACAGAGGTTGACCGACGAATTCCACGACTTCCGTCGCCAGCAAGGGATCACCCTCATACACCGTACCCACATCGCCATCACCAGGAATATCGTCATAGGTAATAACGTCAATCACATCCTCGCAGGCCCTGACTGCTGACAGATCAAGATTCAGGATGCGCGCGTGAGCATGGACAGACTTTCCGGTGGCGACATGGAGTTGGTCAGGCCATTCGGCAATGTCATCAACATATTGCGCCCTGCCGGTGACATGCTTTACAGCGGATTCATGGGCTTCAATGTTCTCAACATTGTCAGTATTCCACCTGGTCACATCGTTCATAACAGGTCATCCACCCTGGGCAATTTTTCACCCATGTATTCCCGTAATGCACGATCCAGCATCTCAACGGCCATATCCATCCTGAACCCTGCACTCGCTCGAACATCGGTCATGGGTGTCATTACAGTCCTCAGCCTGGCGCATGCCTCTTCCACCAACTCAATATTCAGGGCAGCGCCCATCAGCATCGCTTCGACTTCACGGATCCGCACGGGTACCGCTGCCATACCACCGTAAGAAATACGAATCCCCCCAATGTTTTGGTCATCCCCCCAAATCGAAAACGCACCCATGACGGAGGAAATATCGTCTTCAATCCTTTTCGAATGTTTGTACAAACGGTGAAACCTGTCTACGCATGCAACTGGTATCACTATCCGCACAATATATTCATCGCTAGCCAGTATGGTTTCTCGATAGCCAACATAGAATTCTTCCGCACTAACTTCACGGGTCTGGCCTTTTGAATTGCGAAGTTCAAGGGTTGCTTCCCACACAATAAACACCGGCGGCGTATCTGCAATCGGTGAGGCATTAGCGAAATTGCCCCCCAGGGTGCCAGTGTTACGTATTTGCCTTGAACCCAGCCTGTGTAAGATGTGAACAAATGGGTACGAGCGTTCTGCAAATATCTGTTCCACTTCGCTGTAGCTGACTGAAGCACCGATGGATATCTCATCATCTGAGATCCCGATCTCTCGCATTTCGATCACCTTAGAGATGTCAATGATCATGGGGAATCTGGTCCAGCGTTGCGTGATTTCCAAACCAAAATCTGTTGCACCGGCGACGAGACATTGATTGCCATGCGCACCTACAAAGCGATCAAGGTCTTCGAGGCATCGAGGTCGATGGTAACTGCCATCGGCAGGATCGTTTTCATGATCGTAAGTCTGCAGAAAGTCCCTGGCGTCATCATGGCAGACTGAAAGCGAACTCGTATCGTTGAGGGCACTGATGCCAGCATCTACAATGGGTCGATAGCCAGTACAGCGACACAGATTACCTGAAATCCCCCGGGTCACAATTTCACATAAATTTCCCGCGGGTTGATCTGACTCGATCTGCTCTTCGACCAGATTCGCCAACGACATAACGAAGCCGGGTGTGCAATAGCCGCACTGGGAAGCGTGGTGTTCAACCATGGCTCGCTGGGCAGGGTGAAGTTCACCACCATTCTGCAGGCCTTCAACGGTAACGACATGCGTTCCCGCCAGAGACCCCGCGAGAGTAATGCAGGCATTGACGATTTTGTATTCTATTTGCCCATCGGACGTAACGGCACCAACCATTACCGTGCAGGCACCGCAATCACCGGACGCACAACCCTCTTTGGTACCAACCAAACCTCTTTGCCTGAGCAGATTCAGCACTGTGGTATCTGCATCGATATCAAGCACTTGCACTCGCTCTTTATTGAGTACGAACTCCACCGGGAAAACCTCATACGTACAATTTGACCAATATTCATACAAAAACCTGACCAAGTCGACAGGTTTTATCACTTTTGCATGTTTAGAGTGAAAAAACCTAATGATATCCGTATCATATGCTAATCCGGTATATTGACCATCTGGTCAATATACAAGCTTAAACGGTCGGGCCAAAAGTGCTCGATGAGGGAGAATCGGGAGTTTATCTTGGGTCAAACACGCCAGTACCTGACTATTCTTGACGCGGCCATAGAGGAGTTTAGCCGTCTTGGTTACAAGGCAACCAGCATGCAGGTAATCGCCAATCGCGCCGGTATCCCCAAAGCCAATGTTCACTATTACTTCAAAAACAAGGAGAACCTATATCGTGAGGTTCTCAATCATATCATCGAAGTGTGGAATGCCTCATTCGATGAAATACAAAACGATGAAGATCCCGCAGTGGCACTGGACCGCATGATTCGCGCAAAAGTTAGGCTTTCCTACACCCACGCGACTGCATCCAGACTCTTTGCCAACGAAATAATTCATGGCGCCGAGCACCTCGGCGAATATCTCAAGCAGGACATGCGCCAGTGGGTCAGGGATAAGTCCAGAATCATTCAATCATGGATTGATACTGGTAAAATGGACCCTGTCGATCCGGTACACCTTATTTTTCTCATCTGGTCTTCAACCCAGCACTACGCAGACTTCGAGACCCAGGTGCTGACGATCCTGAATCGGGCCGAGTATGAATCAGAAATGATTGATGGTATCGCCGATTTTCTGTCTCAAGTCATTTTGAAAGGTTGTGGGTTACAGGCACCATAACCACTTGATCAAAAATTCCTTGCGGAGGATGGCAATGCCTCAGGTACCCACTCTAGTACGCAGGTCCTCACGTTCCTGTTCACTCAGAATCGTGGGCGATGTAATAGGATTACCGGTACTGAAGTCGAAAAAGGGATTTCTGCTGGCATCACCAAGGAGTCTTGCCGTGATGATATTTTTCACGAGTCGCGCGACTCCCAGGGCAAACGACCAGCTATTACCTTTCGGTTTGGGTTCACCGTGCGCAAACTCTGGATAAACAACCATGGTTGCTGGGCCAAAAACATCATCCAGTGACTCGCCCTCCGAGGGATACATGCACTTGTGAAGCAAACCAATAAACGGTACTTTTGGATTGGCCATCGTATTTCCAATAGGTGTATTGCAGCATTGTGCATACCAGCGAACCATTCCGTTATCGGATAATTTCATGCAAGCGAGGTGTTCCTTGCCCTCAGAAAACCTGATTCTTGCTGGCGAAATCTGGGTGACGTCTGAGCCGCCTTGTGAATCCAGGACCGTCTCATGATTCCCGAGGTAATGAGCAAAAGCCTGACAATCGACACAAAAACATAGCGCCCGAGTGGATCGGTTAGCTGCTGATCTCTCTATTTCACCTACAAGTTTCCCGCAACTACACTTAAGTGTGATGCTATCTCCCATCTCGGTTCCTTAGGTTCTATTCGAAGAGAGAAACAATATCAGTTATTACCTTGTCTGACTGACTTTTAATCGGCCCCGTTTCGCCGCTTCAACCACGTGCCAGGTTTCTTTTTGAGATCCTAACTTTGCTGTCACTGAGGGGCCGACTACCAAACAAGATCGAGTCGTTCCAACCCGTGAAAGTGGTAACGGTCAGCATAAACAGGCTCCCGGGCGAGGCGAATAGTCGGTAACCGTTGAAACAAAACTGATAGTGCGACTTCCAGTTCGAGCCTGGCCAGGGGTGCAGCCACACAGAAATGAATACCCGCACTAAAACTCACATGCCCCTCACCACCGCGTTCCAGGTCAAATTCATGGGCGTTAAGAAATTTATCCGGGTCCCTGTTAGCTGCGCCTAACATCAGTCCAACAACATCTCCCTGCCTAAAATCCCGCCCCGCATAATTCAGATCTTCGCGCACATTGCGGGTAAACATATGCAACGGTGGATCGTAGCGCAGGCATTCTTCAACCACTGCATTCGTCGATTCCCTCGATGCAAACCAACGCCGAACGTCTATGTCTTGTTCAAGAATGCTTTTCACGCCATTACCGATGCCATGAACAGTCGCTTCATGGCCTGCATTCAGCAACAGCATGCAGGTGGCGACGAGCTCATCGATATTCAGCCTGTCGCCTTCTTCTTCGGCCAGGATCAACTCTGATAAGAGATCCTCTCCAGGGTCCGCTCGCTTTGCATCAATTTCCCTTTTGATAAAGGTTTCAAATTCTGACGCCGCAGTGTCTGCAGTTCGCTCGACTCCTTCATCATTGGAGTGTTCATAGATGGCAACCATATTATGTGACCACTCAAGCAACTGCCCCGCCATACGAGATGAAACCCCGAGCAACTCGCAGATCACCACGACCGGTATGACCTCAGCGTATGCGGTCAGCAGGTTGACTTCGCCGTGAGGAGCAAATTCATCGATAAGGTCGTGGGCAAGTCTTTCTATCCTGGTTTTTTGTTTTTCCACCCGACTCGAAACAAACGCACGATTCACCAGTCGCCGGAGTCGAGTGTGTGCCGGAGGATCCATTTCAAGTAGTGAATTCTTTTCAAATTGATTGAGGGAAGGTAGAGCCTGCTGCTGCCCTTCACGACCAAATCGACGGTCTCGTAGCAATTCACTGACCTCATCGAATCCGGGAAAACACCAGTAGCCATATTCTTCCCAGAAGAAACAGGGACCCAGGGAACGCATTTCATCGTACACGGGATAGGGATTTTGAAAGAACCCGGGATCAGCAGGATTACAGGAGAAATGCATGGCATATTGTGTCATTTTTCCCTACAAAGAACAGCCGCAGCGCTTTACAAAGAACAGCCGCAGGCGCTTTACAAAGAACAGCCGCAGCGCTTCAACGCTATAATCCTGCCATGAGACTATTTTTTGGTCTGCAGCTTGACCAGCAAACCTGCCTTGACATTGACCATTGGGTGACAAAGTCATTGCCACCGATGACACATCCTGTTCCATTGGTAAATTTCCATATCACGCTGGCATTTCTGGGAAATGTTGATCATGGACGCCTCGAGCAGTTATGCATGTCGGCCGATGACATTCGTTCCCCGCGATTTGAATTAACACTTAACGAACCTGGCTTCTGGAACAAACCCGGCATCTTGTGGCTGGGCACCACCGAAATGCCGCCGCCGTTATTAACGCTATCAAAAAAGTTGAAAAATCTCGCCAATCAAATGGGGTTCAGCGCAGAAAAAGGGAGTTATCAACCACATGTGACTATTGCAAGGCGATGTAAGCTACCACCACCAGCTGCCATCGAAGCTCCCTGCTTCCCTGCGGCTTTCGATCACTTCACCTTATATGAATCGGTTACAACCAGGTCGGGCATACGCTATCAGGCAATAAACAACTGGTCCCTGGAATGGGAGTAAGTTACTTGTAATTCTGGTTTGAAAACCCGTGTCACATCAGTCGAGACTGCCTCAATAAATGAATTTGTGATACTGTCGAATGATGTCGTGATTCGGGACTGGCAAAAATGGCCGATGTTGCAATTACCGTGAACGAAACGGGGGATCAATCGCAACGCGCCGCACGCAAACCCCTGACAAAATGGAACTTGATTTCGTACGCCGCGCCTGCGACGCCGCTTGCCTTGGCGGGTCTGCCTATCGCGGTCTACCTCCCAGCCATCTATGCCGACTCGGATGGTTTTGGCCTCTCCCTCGGCATTGTGGGCCTGCTCATTACGCTTTCACGGTTTACCGATGTCGTCACAGACCCCATCATCGGTTACCTGTCCGATAAATGGCGCACAAGGTGGGGTCGTCGCAAGCCGTTTGTCCTGGTTGGTACGCCTATTTACGGCCTTGGCATGTACCTGCTGTTCGTTGCGCCCGATGGCTTCGAAGATACGACCTTCCTTGGCTGGACGTTCTCAACCGGATACCCGTGGATGTTTACCATGATGGTGCTTCTCTACCTCGGAGCAACGATTAAAGATGTGCCTTACAGTGCGTGGGGCGCAGAACTGGCAGACAATTACAACGAGCGCACACTCGTGATGAGTTGGAAAGAGGGGTTTAACGTTGGGGGCGCACTCACCTCGGCATTTGTTCCTGCCATGATCCTATTCTTTTTTGGTTGGGACAAACCGACTGATGCTGTAAACGTACTGGTCATTGGCATGTGTATCCTTATGCCCATTCTGGTTGTCAACGCGCTCGTCTCAGTTCCGGAATGGCCAGTGATGGAGAAGAAAACCGAGCGAGTGCCGCTGATCGAGGGTCTCAAGGTCGTTATACACAACCGTCCCTACGTTTTGCTCATCATCATCTTCGCGTTTTCG
>JAPUGI010000389.1 GCA_027292925.1 Gammaproteobacteria bacterium | reverse complement strand
CCAGGTAACGATGTCGACTGCATTTTCGTACGCAACCCGTACCAAAAGAAGGAGAAGGTAAATGGACAATTTTCTGGGCCTGGGAATTGCTGTGATCGTTGGCCTCGGCCTCGGTTATTTGCTGGCGAACCTGATGAAGGGCAAGGCTGCACAAGTTGAGGAAAGTTTGGACCCACAAACGAACTGGTGGAATACGTGAGACTCTGACCGGTACGCAGATGCAGATTCTGCAATACATGGAGGCAAAAAAAGAAGCTTCTATCACTGAATTGCATGAGAAGTTTTCCTTCATACCGGACAGGGAACTCTATTACCGACTGGAGCAGATTTGCCTCATGGATTTTGTCGCGCGAGGACGGAAAGACGGCGAAGTCAATTACTCTCTGAATCCGGACTATTCGGGCACCGTTGAAAGTGACAAAACGGTAATGCTAGCTCAGGAATAGCTTCTCGCAAGGGGGCCAGTTCCTTCAGAACTGGCTAGAGTGAAAATCAGAACTCTTCACCTTCTTTCTGGCGCCGCACAATGTCTTCAAAGTCAAATTCAGGGAGGTTGCCCCTGGCCAGTATCGTCTCAACGCGACTGCGCACCCAATCATCCCAGGCAGGATGAGGAAGGATGTACAGGCTGTCTTCCTGGATAGATTGAAACACAATATCTGCAATTTCCGAAGGTTGTTTACCAGCAGTGAGCAACCCCTTCATGACTTCTAATTGAGCGTCCGCTGGACCGGTTTTCCCCGTTTGTAAAGCATCTGGCCGATTGCGTTCAGCATTTAATATGTTGGTGTTGACAAAACCTGGACATAACACCGAGGCTCCGATATTTGCGTTGTTGGCCTTGAGATCCCGTGCTAATCCCTCGGTCAATGCCAAAACTCCATGTTTACTCACACCATAGGGGCCACCCCCGGGTGTGAGTCCGGCCAGGGAAGCGGTGTTGACAATATGTGATGGCTCTCCATGTTTCAGCATGTGAGGCACGAAGGTCTGAATACCAAACAGCACGCCATCAAAGTTAACCCCCATGGTCCATTTCCAGTCGGCATCGGGAATTTCCCAGACACCTTTGAGGCCAGGGGTCATGCTCGCTATTCCTGCGTTATTGCAGAGGATGTGAACGTTGCCAAATTCGGCTATGGTCTTTGCAAGTAATACCTCAATGGACTCCTTTCTCATGGTGTCTGTTACGACGCCGATCACAGAATGTTGATGTTCCTGCATTTCCTTGACGGCTAGTTCAAGTGCTGATTCTTCAATGTCTGCCAGAACCACATTCATCCGCTCACTGGCAAATTTATCTGCAAGCCCTCTACCGATGCCACTGGCGCCACCAGTTACCACCGCAGTCTTCCCTTTAAATTCTTTCATTTATTTCCGCCATATTTACTGCTGGATAACTTCAAAGTGTATCATTGTGATCAAAGATGGTGATGACAATTTTAACTAGGCCAATACTAGAGAATTAGAATGCGAAGCTGGCTGGCTGGATTTTTGACCTTTGGATTCATGTATACATTATTTATCGTCGCGATGTTTGTGGTGGATTGGCCAACGCTCAAACAACCCCATTTGTACAATACGATGGAAAGTAAGCTTCCGGAATCTGTGCTCGGCTCTGTACTCAAGGTTTTGGTAAAATCTGAACAAGTATCGAACATTGATGATGAGGCGACCTATAAAATATCAGGTCAGTCTTTTCAGTTGAATGATGGTTCATTGACAGATGCGATTGTGGTTGTGAATGGTAATGTCATTGTGCTCAAAAAAAATACACTCCCGGATGTAGCAACGGAGATCGCCATCCAATATGTTGGTTTGCTCGAAAATCATGTCAGAAAAGTCGCTAACGACTTTGCCAATCGCCTGGTTTTCCTACTACTGGTACCACTAACGTTATTCGCCATGTTTGCTTTTTTTTCGAGATGGCTATGGAACAAATTGCTAAAACTGCGCTAACAGCTCCGGCAAGCGGTAAAACGAGGGAAAGATGAAATATAGACTGTTAGGTAAGAGTGGCCTCAAAGTTTCTGAACTGGCACTGGGTGCCATGACGTTTGGAACAGAGACTGGCATTGGCGTAGATAAAGTCGAGAGCCGAAAGGTTTATGAAGCGTTCCGCCAGGCCGGTGGGAATTTTATTGATACAGCTAATGTCTACAACCGGGGTACCAGTGAATTATTCCTCGGCGATTTCCTGAAAGGTGATCGGGAACGGGTGGTTCTTGCAACCAAATATACCGGTGCCATGCGCGGGAGAGATATCAACGCAACGGGCAATTCACGAAAAAATATGATGGATTCGGTCCACGCCAGTCTGAAAAGACTAAATACCGACTATATCGACCTTTATTGGGTACATGCGTGGGATCCGTTGACGCCATCGGATGAGTTGATGCGTGGTATGGATGACCTGGTGTCCCAGGGGAAAGTACTTTATGTCGGCGTTTCAGATACACCAGCATGGGTTGTATCTCGAGCTAACACATTAGCTGAGTTGCGAGGCTGGTCTCAATTTGTTGGATTACAGATTCGCTATAGCCTGATTGACAGGACTGTAGAGAGAGAATTGTTACCCATGTCACGGGCACTTGATATTGCGGTAACTCCCTGGGGTATCGTTGGTTCAGGAATTCTAAGCGGTAAGTACAATAAGGATGCGAGTGCAGAAGGAAGAGCTGCCAAGCGAGGTCAAATTGATGAACGCTCGCTCAAAATTGCGGCAGAGGTAATTGCAGTTGCAGAAGAAACCGGTGCAACGTCCACTCAGGTAGCGATTGCCTGGTTGCGAAAAGGTCCGGCTAACATTATACCGCTGGTTGGTGCGCGGACCGTGGATCAATGGGTAGAAAATCTGGGATGCCTTGAAGTAAACCTAGACGACGCACACATGGAACGCTTGAACGCGGTCAGTTCAATTTCTCCCGGCTTCCCACATGATATGTTGTCACTACAAAGTGAAGATCGTGCCAAACGAATCGGTAATCATCGTGATTGGTCGATGGGGGCATACAGATAAAGGCTATTAATCGTCCAGATAGATAACTTCTGAGCGGGTTGAAGTTCCGTCAATTTCGATTCTTCTGAGAGGAATTCTGCCACGGCTGAGTTTCAGTTCTACTTCGTTCAGGTCCACCTCAAATGCGGGGGAGGGGGTCACGTGAAGTTCATAGCCACCCACCGCCTCGTGTTCAGTGTGAAAATGGCCACAAAATACGTGCGCTATATTGCTTCTCTTAAGAACGGCATCCACTTCAGGTATGCCTTGTAACGCATAGGTTGTGTCCATAAACCCACCAGATAGTTTTTTGGTTGGATAATGTGTGAACACGACTGACTGGTTCCTGATGGACTCGTTTTCCAGATGTTCAAGCTGATCCCGGGGAAATCTTCCTGACCCCGTGTTGGTAAACACCACATCAATGTCTTCAAGAGCCATGGTGTGGAAGAATTCGGGGTTTACACAAATCTTTTCGCCGAATGCTTCATAGAGGTTGACGTCATCATCGTGATTTCCGGGAATGACGTAGGTTTTTTGATCCTCCGGCAATTGTGCTTTCATCCATTCGTAGATATCCTTGCAGCCGTCTTCACCCGGAAGATCTCCGGTGATCACAAGCAGATCGGCAGGGTTTTGACGAATGTAGTCCATCAGGATGAGAAAGTTTTTCTTTACCGGATTGTCGGATTCGTGCGGAACGTGGGTATCGGTAATCTGGTAAATGACGGTCATAGACTGTTAAGCCACTATGCCTTGATCATGGAGTCTGGAAATTTCCTCTTTGGAAAGGCCTAGACTTTGCGTTAATACTTCATCTGTATGTTCACCCAGCAGGGGGGCACTGGTTGAAGTAGATATATCAACACCAGCAAACTGAAAAGGTGCATTCTGCACCATAAAGGTGCCTTTCGAATCTTCTAATTCGGTAAAGGCATTCCTGGCCAAAAGCTGTGGATGAGCGAACAATTCATGCGGTGCATTGTAGATGCTGCATGGCACGCCGAACTCGTTGAATTTTGCCTCGCACTCAGTTGCGGTCAGGGACGATGACCAGGTCTCAATTT
>JAPUGI010000388.1 GCA_027292925.1 Gammaproteobacteria bacterium | reverse complement strand
GACGTTGTCGGCAGTTATCAGTATTGCACCACCTTCGCCCAGTCCGAAGGTATCCGAATCGATCAGGCTAAAGTTCCTGATTGTCACCTGGCTACCCTGGACTCCGCCACCATCAAGGTGAATAAACCCTGCATTCCCCTCACCACGAGCGACTGCAGAGATATTCGCCCCGTCGATGTCAATCACCTCCGAGTTGATTGCCAGGTCGCCACCATCGCCGATACCCTCGGCGCCGGTGCTCAAAGCCGCCCCGTTTGACAGTGTGAAACTGTTGGCATTGATAACAATGTTTCCTCCAGCACCCTGGGCTTGTGCCGGTGCACTCACCGTAGCATTGTCTGTCACAACGATGTTTTCTACTTGCAGCTCAATGCTGCCACCGATCCCGCTGCCAGCTGCCTGGGCATTCACAAAACTGCCCCGAATCAGGAGTCCTTTACCAACAAACCTGATCAAGCCACCATCTCCTTCACCAAAGGAGGCAGAATTAACGGATGCGCTATCGATGATGACAATCTGCTCGACCCGAAGAAGGATCTGCCCGCCCTGGCCGTTTCCAATTGCATCGGCAAAGATGCCAGCCCCTCCCTGGATCAGCAGTGAATCAGCCACAATGTCGACATCTCCTCCTATACCAGTGCTGTTGTCCAGTGTGAGAACAAAGATAGTCGCTCCATTGCGTAACTCGACATCAGTAGCCTGAATCGAAACGGTGCCGCCATCGCCGCTGCCACCGATCGATGCATCCAGGGTTCCGCCATCCATCAGCAAGTTGTTCGCTTCGAATCTAATCTGCCCCGCACTACCCTGTGCAAATGCCTCGGCGTGGACTTCTATATTTTCGAGCAAAACATCTGGGCCAATAATACTGAGGTCCCCTCCATCACCTTCACCAAAGGTTCTGAGAAAGAAGCGCGTACTACCATCCATGAGAACCGTGTTGCTGCCACTCAAATTAATGCCTCCTGCATCTCCACTACCCCGGGCGGTAACGGTAATCAGCGCATTGCCTAATTGCAGGTCTTCAGCTGCAATCTGGATCTCGCCACCTGAACCTGAACTTTCCGCCCGGGCAACGATGAACATGTTCTGCAGAGAGACATCCTTACCGGTGATTAGAAGGGTCCCCCCATTTCCACCGCCGAATGAGTTGAGATTGATCAACGTACCATCGTTGATCAGGATCGAGTCACCACTTAATCCAATAACACCTGCAGCCCCCGATGTATCTTCGGTACCAGAGGAGGAGACATCAATCAACGTGTTGCCGATGTTGATACTTCCCGCCACAACGAAGATTGCGCCACCTAAACCGGCATCCTGCGCTAATCCATTCAGTGCCGAGTCCCTGATGTCCACCGTTGCACCATTCAGAAAAATGAAACCGCCCTGACCACCCCCGCTGCTACTTCCGTTGATGGTGGATCCTTCGACTCTAACTTCGCCTACCGCCGTCAGTACCACTGCGCCCGAATCATCGGAACCGCTCGTTTCTACATTGATGGTAGAACCTCCGAGGACCGCAATATTCTGTGCATCGATAGCAACAGCACCACCGGCACCGGAGATAAAAGACGTCGCTAGCAGATTGCTGGCATTTGATATTTCGAAATCACCAGATGCCTGAATATTTATTGATCCGGCAATGCCGTTAGCAAACTCACTGGATGTATTGAGGCTGGAACCATTGGTAATCAACATGTCGCCCGTTGCAATCGTCAGCGTACCCGCCACGCTTTCTTCTCCAGCCTCAAGATCGATGGTGCTCTGATCCTGCACGATTACACTACTGGCCTGTATATTGATATCACCACCGATGAAATCCCGACCCGACGATGAGATCAAACTCGCGTTGGTCAGCGATAGCACACCGGTGTTGATGTTGATATCACCCCCACTGAAATTTAGGCTGCCTGTCTGAACCCGGCTGGAGCCGTTTCCCTCGCCAACCAGGGTGACGGAAGCAGTTTCGATGTCGATGCGACCGTCACCCACGGTTGTGAGTACCACCGAGTTGACAGAGAAGAAATCTCCACCCGATATGAAAGTACCACCTTGCAGGCTTAACACAAGGCTGTTGTTAAAAGTGACGTCACCACCGTTAACATCAATTCCCCTGCCGTAGATGTCGCTGTCTGCTATGGACACGAACGCTGCGTTCACGTTCACGTTCTGGCTCGCCACCAGGTCCTCGTTCACGAGACTGGCAGGATCACTGATGAATGAAATATTTCCCCTGGCCGGACCGCCGAAGAAACCAAATTCGCTGATTGGCGCACTGGTCAATGTCGAATTCTGCGATAGGTCCGCATAAAACCTGGCCCCATCGGTAAAGGAAACAAAGTCAGCGGTGGTCAGATGGAACGTTCCGTCAACATCCACCACAGCTCCGTTGCCAAAAACAAAACCAGCAGGGTTGATTAGCCAAAGCGATGCGCTTTCAATCGAGGACGTGATTTTACCCGCAACATTCGATTCAAACCCGCCAGAAATACGCGCAATTACGTTTTCGATGGCAGCTCGTCCAGAGAAGTTCGCGTGTTCTCCTTCAGCCACGTCGAATACGATAAAGCTATGGAACAGGTTCTCACCACTTCGCGTGCCTAGATTCTCGGTGATGTTGTAGGTGAAGCCACTGCCTGAGCCCACTGAATCACCGTTCATGCCGCCGGTGGTCCCATCGAGTGTCACGTCTCCGAAAGCAAGTGCGGGCAACAACAATGAAACAATATAGAAGATTCGTCTGATGATGGTGACAGTGTCCACTTTTAGAACCTGTACTCGTAGTTCAATTTGATATGGACCCCGTCATCCTGCAGATTCCGATTCCGTACGTTTACATCCTCGAACCCATGTGCAAAGTAAAGATCTGCAGACAAACCTCTTAAGGCGCGCACGCTGATTCCAATTCCGACACTATAGAGAGCATCGGTTTTCGAAGACACCGAGTCCTCGTGATTCTTGCCGCTGCCCCAGTCAAAAAATGCCACCAGCTGGACACGGGACGACTCAAAGGGAAGTCTGTATCTGCCCTCAACCGAGGCCAAATACACATTGTCTCTAACCAGCTGGTTCGCCCGGTATCCTCGCACCGTGTCAATACCCCCAATTGCGACCCGTTCAATGGCCATCAATGGATCGGCCGCGTACTGGGCGAGCAACTTCCCGGTAATGTGAAAGTTCGTACTCAGCTGCCTCGAATACTGCAGCTGAGCCAATACACTGGTGAACTCTCCGTCCGGACCAGTGACTCGCCTGGTGGCGTTGTATGCGCTGGTTCCCCTGGACACAACTATCCGGCCCGCAAACGATTGAACAAGGCCCTGATGGACGTAGCTCGCTCCTACCCTGATTGGCGCAACTCGGGACTCTCCATTAATCGCGCCTTCAGAGAAGGAAAAAGGAGTGCCTAACAAAGATGTAAAGTTGCGTCGTTTTTCTGCGTAAATCTCAACAGCGAACTCAGAATTCGGTGTTCGAATCAGCGGCAGGACAAATCCCACTTTGGCAGACTCGGTTAAGCTTCCGATATCAACGGCATCGAAGGGTTCTTCAATCGCCGTGGAATCACTCCTCGAATAACTGACAACTAATCGGTGATCCCTCGAATTGAAGGGGATACTGTAGTCCACTTCATAGCTGTCCATTCCCTCGGTGACCGCGACTGCCAGGCTCAGGGAATCGCCGAAGCTGGTGAGATTCTTAGCCGAAAAGTACAACTCGGCATATTCCGAACCAATGCCGGGAGAACGGTTATTGGCAGCGAGTATACCTACCCGGTAGAGCTTCGCGGTATCAACGGAAATATCGACGTTAGCGGTCCCCACTTCATTGCCGGGCACTATGCGAGCGTGTATTCGCTCGACCAATGGATTCTTCTCCAGTAACTTCAACGACATCTGAAGGTTCTTAAGATTGAACGGTGCTCTGGTATCCAGCCGATTTCGTATATAGGCATCCCGCAAATCGCTGTTTACGTCTACGTGGGTAACTTCTCCTTCGATAACGTCGAGGTAGATTACCCCGTCTTCTACTTGTTGATCAGGAATCTGTACACCCGAGTTGATATAACCGCTTGTCACAAACAACTGGTTGGCCTGGTTCTTGAGATCAAGCAGTTCCTCCGTGGAAATACTGCGGCCACGATAGGTTGCGAAGAGAGCTTGCAACTGGGTACCAAGCAAGTCACTTCCGCGAAGCCGAATCTCGCTGACCTGAATCTGCTGCAACTGAGACAGCCGATTGGACCTGCGACTTATCATATCCGGAAGCAACGTTTCACTACCTTGCTGCCGGGTTGCCAGGTATCTCCTCAGTGATGCTTTGGTCACTCTCGGCGCAACACTACGGTTCAAGTCCTGGGGAATCCCGCGCCTATGCAATATCCGATTACCCAGTAGGTCCTTAACGACGGGAACTTCCTTACGAGCAGATTCTGTCTCGGCCAACACCCCCGATACCTCCTCATGCACCGGAACCGGGAGCACGTCAGTGCTTGTTATCCAGGGTAAGTCGACACCATCCTGGCTCAGGATCTCTTTCTCCCTGAGCGCTTCTGCATACGACTTGAAGGGTCCCGCTACCAGTCGCCAGGTCACTTCACCCGCTTCTAAAGATACCGGCACAACGATAAGTTCCCGACCACCAAAATCCCCGCCCCGTGCCTTCTCCGCAGCGGCCTCAGTAGTAAAGCTGCCAAGCACGACATGGAAATTCTTTTCGGCAGCACCGGCAACGACGCAGAACAAGCCCGCGATCACCAACATTAAGACGCCCCGCTTCACAGCCAATTACCGATCAACAAGAAGGGTGCCCAATCACTCGGATGAGCGAAATCTTCATCCTCAATCAAAGCGATCTGCGCTATTTGTAAGGCCACTGCCTTACTGGCTTTACCAGTGGAAAAATTAACGTAAAAAGAATCTATGAGACGCACCGTTGCGGCATCGCTGATCTGCCACAGGGTCGCAACCGCACTGCGTGCTCCGGCTTTCAAGGCAACCCCAGCCAGCCCCAGCGCAGCACGATTGTCACCCGCAGCGGTCTCGCAAGCACTCAAGACTAACAACTCCAATGGGTCGCCCAGGTACTTTCGATAACCGATTGATTTTTCAAGCATATTCATCGTTATCTTGCCATCGTATGCGAGTAGGAACGACTTCTCAGGGTTGCTATCGAAGTGTCCGTGGGTGGCGATGTGTACAATAGAATAGGCCTCTGAGGCCATCTCCTGCGCGACGACTTCCATGCTGAATTGAGCGTCACTAAGCACCGAGGCACCATATTTTTTCCTCAGGTTCTCTAGTTCTTGCGGCACCCCTGGCAGACCGGTGAATCCCTGAACTGCTTCGGAAATTCCGCCTGCAAAAACGTTCGAATCACTTAGCTCCAACGGCTTCGGTAGTGTCAGTTTCAAGCCCGGTGTGGTGGCAATCGCGTATTTCTCAATGAGGTATTTCTCACCATCGAACAAGGCAGATATAGGTACCGTGCGAAATACACCATCAGGGACGAACAGCAGGGTCTCAACGTTTTTCCTGGCAAGCAAGTCCTCAAACGGGGCGATCACGAGTTCATAAAGTTCCTCTCCTATCTCCTGGTATTCGTTGTCGCCAAAATCGACCTGAAGCTGATCTCGAAACTCATGGACCAGTGAGTTTAAGTCATCAACCTCTATCGGTGAGATAAATTGATGGATCGTCCCTCCAATACTGACAAGCATTTCCAGCCGATCAGGAAGGATCACCGGGTAAATAGTCGCGGTTCCTGGCTCCACTTGATCCAGTTCGACTGAAGTCTCTGGCAATACACAATCGTTTTGGAAGTAATCCTGCAGTTCCGCGGACTTGACCTGCTCCAGAACTTCCTGGACATAGGATAGCTGGGCCTGTTTAACCTCACCGACTGGTAGCGCCCTTGCCGACGTGAGCAGGATATCGGAAAGTTCAGTAAACAGGGGTTGGACCTTCTGGTGGAAGGTATATGGTGACCCGTCAATCAGGTCCTGCCGCACATGTTCCAGCGTCGACAGCGCCTGCTCGTAACTCATGATTGACTCGGTGGTTTTGCCCAGCTTGTTCTGAATCCGGCCGATCTGCCATTCCCACAGGTAGGCGCTCTCATACGCCTGCACTGAGTTAGCATGAAATGCAGCTTCACGAGACAAAGCCAATGCTGAGTCGAAGGCATTGTCATCTTCATACAGCCTGCCAAGGTAGCCTCTGGCATATGACAGGAGCCGCGGGTTTTTGACTTGTTCGGCGATGGTTCCCGCTTCGATCAGGTGCTCATAGGCCTTTATCGTTGCGTTGGGAGAAAAATCAAAGTACCAATACGCGCCCCGGCGCACATTAGCTGCCGCAATGAGAATCTCTGCCTTGTCCGATCCACTCGGCAAAGTCCGGAGAAGCTTATCCAGTGCGTTAAATGCGCTACTAAGCCGCTGTATTTCCCCCAGAGTAAGAAGTGATTTGGCGCGATTGACACTGATCCTCGCCTCCAGGTTGGGGACACCTAACGATTCGGCAAGAACAATGCCTTCATCGAACAACTGAACCGCCTGCTCATGGTTGTTGGTCAGCCCATAAACCATTGCCAACTCATTGAGCGCCCTGGCGCGAGTCAGCGATGGTTTATTTTTGGTCTCATCCAGCAGCGGTTGCAGAACATCCTGCGCCTCTGTGTACGAACCCAGGTCGAACAACAGGCCGCCCAACAGAATGTGAACTCGTTGCCGATCCGCATCTCCCAATCCGATCGAAAGCCTACGAGCCTCCTGAAGAAGAGGCAACGCCCTGCGCTTGAATCCCTTGTTTCGGTACAGGTAGGCAAGGCGTGTAAGTCCGTCGAAACGTTCAGCGTCAGATACGTCTCGCGCATTGATGATTTGTCGCAAAGCCTCCTCGCCGATATCTGGATCAGCGTTGCTTGAAAGGACCGTCGCAAGAGACAAAAACAAAGTGAAGAAAACTGCAGAAGGGCAAGCGCGTACCCGCACGAGCATCAATCTCATGGCACTATTACTCTTACTCTCCCTCCTATGGCAGAGCTTTTGTATAGCTGAGTGTCTAAACGATCGTGCGGCCCAAAGATTCATTTGACTAATTGTCCCAAAATCTTGACTGGAACGTGCCGCCGATGTGATTCAGCGATCCTATGGTTCGAGAATCACTCCAAGGGCACGATCATCAACAAGTATATGACAATTAAAAGATGTTTATCACGAAGGTGATAAGCGGGAAAAGCAGCAAACCGGCATTGTGAATAGACTATTGCGCTAACACAAACTCCAATTCAAGCGGGTCCTCACCCGCATCCCCAACACCGGTGAAGTACAGATGATTCTGGTCACGACGATAAATTAGTTTTAGCGGTACCTTGCTGTTTTCAGACAAGCGGGTGAACGTTACCTGCCGGTCCATCGATGATTCCAGTTTATAAAGGTTCGGTTCTTCTTTTTCCCAGGGAACATAATCTATTTCAAAATGTTTGAAGCGCAGAAATATCTGTTTATTTTTCTCTTCGATCACGAGATATTCCAATATTTGTTTGCCGTTTCCGAACACCCATCGAAAACTTCCAGACATGCTGCCAGCTTTTGGCGCAATCCAGACTTCTTCATAGGCCTTATCATCGCTGAACCAATGACCGCTAAGCCACTCGAGATCGATAAGTTCAACAGCACTGCACGGGTTGCTTAACGATAACGCTAACGCCAGCGCCAAACTCACAGCTAATCTTTGCATATTTCCTTCCCCCTGAGTTTGCCCTGATGCATCATAACAGGAGGTTTATCAGGTGTCAGGGACCCCTAAGGGAAGGAACCAAATTGACTAACAATTATGTTACGGCGCGAACATGTTCCACTGATGGCCGATTGACGCCATTGATGCCCGCTACGGGATGTTCGGCATGAATATGACTCCCTACCAGAATGGATCGAGTAAAAGGCACCTATGAGCATCATCAACTTCGGTTCCTATTGCATCGACAATGTTTACTCTGTTCCCCACTTCGTAAAACCGGGAGAAACGCTGCCTAGTGTTGACTATCAGGTTCACCCCGGCGGCAAAGGTTTAAACCAATCCCTTGCACTTGCTTATGCTGGGGTGGAAGTTAAACATGCCGGTAAAGTAGGCCAGGACGGGTTGTGGTTAAAGGATTTGCTCAATGAGGCGGGTGTAGACACATCGTTGACGCAGGTTATCGATGCTCCCAGCGGCCATGCCAACATACAAGTTACCCCTGAAGGTGAAAACGCCATTGTCATCTATGGCGGTGCCAACAAGGCAATTGAGAGGCAAGACATTGTACATGCCTTGGTAGATGTATCATCCGGAGACTATATCCTCATGCAAAACGAAACAAGTTGTTTAGCCGATGTGATTGAAATCGCTGCAGACAAACAGCAGAGAGTGATTTTCAACGCAGCACCCATGACTGAAGAGATAAACAGTTACCCGTTGAGCCTGATCGAGTTCTTTGTCATCAATGAAGTCGAAGGAGAAGCCCTCAGCGATAAGCAAGGTGCACAAGAAATTCTGGACTCCCTGATGGATCGATTTCCAAAATCCAAAATTGTTCTGACACTTGGGGAAGACGGCGCGATTTATAAAGATGCAACCCAACAGATCTCACAGGCAGCTTTCACGGTGAAAGCAGTAGACAGCACCGGCGCAGGTGATACATTTACGGGATACTTTTTTGCGGGCGTTATTCAGGGGCTAACCGTCGAGGAATGTTTGGAGAATGCTTGTAAGGCCGCAGCTATTTGTGTGACCCGGGAAGGTGCAGCCTCCTCCATTCCCCGTATGGCAGAACTAGCAGAACTTAGGCTGTAACAATTGCGGCCAGACGCGCACAAGCAGCCGTGTAATCATTATCGGAAATCCAATTCCTCGGTTTACTTCCTTTCTTCTTGAGTCGGTTTTCCGTCATATATTCCGGATTGAACGGCACCAGACGCCCCATCATCTCGCAGTGTTCACTCAACACATCATCTGGTATGGGTATAAATATTTTCATATAACTACTATTCCTCCCTAAGAACATTGTCTAGCTAGTTCCTGTCCGCAAACCAACAAATTCAATTAACAGTCACCATTCTTTGATAACTATAGATAGTGGAAACACACAATTACGAAGGGAATAGCCCCTTCTATGTCTGAATCTGGACAGGAACTAGTAAACCCGTAAATGAGCAATCCAGCAGTGAAGGAAAATGAAAGTTCGTTGAACAACTGTGGAGAACCTATGAATCAGGTAAAATAGACGAAATTTCAGTGGTTTGTGAACTGTAATTCAGGTAATTAGGGTGCCTGAGAAAAAATCCGGCGATTTTTGGGAAATACTTCTTAACGCCGTTGTCCTAACTTAATCCCTACTGACTATCAGGAGCTTGCATGGCAAAAACAATCGCTATCGTTGAAGATGACCCGGATCAACGAAGCAATTACGTCGATGCAATAACCAGAAAGGGGTACGACGTGGTTGCCTACAGCAGCCGAACAGAGGCACTTGAGGGATTCGATCATGGACTCCCCGATCTTGCCATCCTTGACATCATCCTAGGAGATGAGGTTGATGCAGGTTTTGAACTGTGCAGGGATCTGCTATCCAGGTCTCCCACCATGCCGGTAATTTTTTTAACAGAGCGAATCGCCGAGATTGATAAAATTAGCGGTTTGCGTCTCGGCGCATGGGACTATCTGCCAAAACCCATATCCCTGGACTATCTTTCTGAAAGAATCAGCTCCCTTCTGCGAATCAATGACGCAAGGATGCAATCAAGTGTCGGATCCAACACTGCAAAAATTGTGGGTGAGATGTCCATTGACCAGGAAGCTTTACTGGTGTCATGGAAAGAACAACAGATCAATCTTTCCGGCACTGAGTTTCGAATGCTCGCCAAATTAGTGCGTGTCCCGGGGCATGCCGTGTCCTACGACACATTGATGAATGCGACCATGCAGAGCCTGGTGACGAACAACACGATCAATACTCACATGCGTAATATCCGTAAGAAGTTCGAGCATATCGACCCGGATTTCAACTGTATCAAGAGTGAATACGGTTTCGGTTATCGTTGGTCTGTCAAATGAATCCGGAAGGATGATTCTGCCATGGCTTCGCCAATTATCAGGGGACCCCGACTAGGGACGAAACTGCTAATACTGATGAGTTTCGCCCTGGTGGTGATTCCCTGGTTCAGCTACCTCTACCTGAGCGAGATGGAAGACTTTCTTGTTGATAGCCAGGGTGGCGCGCAAATATTAACTGCTGAAGGAATCTCCACGTTACTCAACGGCCGTTCCGATCTCTTCTATGAGTTGCCACTTTCACCAGAAGGTTATGAACAACTCTATGCCCACCCACTGACGACGCCGATTAACATTGACGGAAAAAGCAATGATTGGGAAGACGTTCTGGACTACAACGTGGGTTTCGGTAACCTCGACGTACCGGAGAATGATAGCGACGGAGTAAATCAGTTCTACCTGGTGCTGGGAGAACATAAGGACCAGGTTTATGCACTTGTACAGGTGAAGGATAACAATCTGGTTTTCAGGGACAGGAACATATTACGCCTGGATCTTTCTGATCATGTACGCGTTACCTTCATCGGACAGGAAGGGCAAGTCCGGAATCTGGTCATCACGAGCACGGAGCCAGGTGTCACCACAGCCTATTTCATGGATGACGACTGGCGTTACGCTATCCACGGAGAACCGGAAAATCGTGTACCCGGTTTCATGACGCAAACTGACGAGGGCTACTCCGTTGAGTTCAGAATCCCGCTTGAGTTGCTAGGTTCAACCAGTCATTTCGGTCTCGCTGTTGTGGATGTCGACAACGCAGAGACCAGGGCGATTGAGTCGATTACAGGCACCCTCCCATCAACAGGGCGCGAGGCATTTGGGCTGGTTCTCTTAAAATCTCCTGAGGTACTCCGAATCGTCGAAGGTCTGGGATATTCAGGTGCCAATATCCAGGTTATTGATGCCCAGCGCAGGGTTCGTGCTGAAGTGGGAAGCTATCGTTCAACCAATATTCAGGCGGAAACAAATATTGAAAAGGATTGGACGGATTCCTGGTATTCGCTAGTCAGCCTGCTTATGGATCCGCTTTTTAATGTCATCGATGTAAGCCTGAGAGTAGACCGCGACACCCTGGAAGACCAGGTCATCATCGATTCGCTGGCTGGTACCCCGAGATACCAGAGACTGTATACGGAAGAAGAAGGCGAAATGATTATCGCCGCTCACCCGATCATCGACCAGAATGAAGTCATTGGCACGGTTGTTCTCAAACAGAACACCAACCGAATCCTGCAACTACGACGGGATGCATTGCAGCGTATCGTTAATTTTTCGGTCATGTCGCTCTTCATATTCGTCGCTCTGATCCTTGTGTTTTCATTACGACTGGCGGGCCGAATACGGAGGCTCGGCGCGGAAGCATCCAACGCAATTGATATCTATGGGCGCCTACAAACTAATCAACTGCAGGCCGAAACAACATCGGGGGATGAAATAGGCGACCTCGCAAGAAGCATCTCCGGCATGTTGGCGCGACTGCATCAACACAACCAGTTTTTAGAAAATATGCCGCGTACACTCCGCCACGAGATCAACAACCCTCTCAATACCTTGTCCACCTCACTAGAGAACCTGGAAAATGAAAGCTCTGAAACAGCCAAGAAGAAATATCTTGAAAGCGCAAAACGGGCCGTTCTTCGAATTGGCATGATCGTCCAAAATCTGGCGGACGCTGCCAGTCTGGAAGATGCTTTGGAGGCGGAGGAATTTGAAGTAGTCGACCTCTTTGACCTTGTTAAGAATTATCTGACCAACTGCAGGACCGCTCATCCTGATCGCAATTTTGAATATCGAGGTACACAAAATCCCGTCAGGAGTAACGTATCCGATTACCGCATCGAACAACTTCTGGACAAGTTGATCGACAATGCGGTGGACTTCTCACCGTCCGCCACAACAATAACTATAGGTCTGACAACGGACGCGACTAGTCTTACTCTTTTCGTTACCAACCAGGGCCCTACAATTCCAGCAGAAATTGTCGAAAATATGTTTGATTCTATGGTATCAGTTCGAAAAACTAACCCAGACAACCGGCTCCACTTTGGAATGGGTTTATACGTTGTACGAGTAATTGCAGAACATCATGGCGGCAGTGTAAGCGCTGCCAACCTGCTGAACGGCCGTGGAGTCACGATCCGAATTACGCTGCCCCTCTACAACCCTGTTGTAAGTCAAGCGTTTGCAGCTAGCTAGTTGTTGCGGGGAAGTTAGTAAAAACAACTATGTACAATACAACTAACCTCCTTGATGTCCGAGCCTCGACCTGAGCTAGCTAGCTGCTGCCGGGGAAGTTAATTAAAAAACAACTATCTGCAATGCAACTAGCCTCCTCGATGCCCGGTCCCGACTAGTCACTTCTGGGATTTTTCTTCAAGGCAAAAAAAAGTCCTAACACTTTTGGGGGAGGGGACATGTTAGGACTTTGAGCACCAATACGGAGCTAACATAAAACATTACTTCTGGGGATCTAGTCTATCCAGCGAAGATGAAGACACTATGGAAACTTCATGGAAAGATGGCCCCTCAAATCGCAGGTTAGTGCAGTTTCTACCTGAAATAGGCGGCAGAGATGCTTCCTAGTTGATGACAACATTTTCTTCTGGCATTACTGCATTTTCGGTGGTCCATTCATCCAGCTTCCAACCTCCCTTTCGAGATGCAGTCAGTAAAAGCTGGGTCATCGTTATATTGATGTCCTGGTTAATGACAATATTGATTCCCTTACCTTCCTTGGGTTGAACGCTTAGGTGTAGGTTACCATCATCTTTCATGCTGTAGCTTAGCTTGTAAGCAAGTTGAATAGATTGCCCCAGCGGAAACTCGTTATCTTCTTCCATGAACTTCTGGCTAAACTTGGCTTCACTCATTGCTTTTTCTTTCTTAAAAGTTTGCACTGCTTCTTTTGCTTCTGGTGTTACCTGGGTGGATACATCAAGGTCAGTTTCTTTGTGCTCCTTTAACACTTTTACCAACAACATTGCATAGCGACGAGTGATCCAGAACCTGAATTCCTGTTTATCCAGGGAATTAACCCTGAAGAAAACCCTGTCTTCTTCAGGGACATACACCATCTGCATTTGGCTTATTGCACCAGTCATGGGCAAAGTATAAACAACCACAGCGAAATCCATATCAAAATATATTGATATACTACCCGGGGAAACATTATACTGTTAGTATATCGATATTATTTGATATAGGTTTGTCATGAACACCCAATACCCAACACATTCAGTTGATTCTGAGCACCTGCTGACATTCTGTAAGGCTACCGCCGAGTCTTTGCGGCTGGATATCCTTAGGGTATTGAGTGTTGAGTCGTTCGGTGTGATGGAGCTATGCCACATATTCGATACCGCGCAGCCCGGCATGAGTCACCATCTTAAAATTCTTTCCAGCTCTGGTTTGTTGCAAACGCGGCGTGAAGGCAACTCGATTTTCTACAGGCGGGCGATTGTTCCATCAGAAAACCCAATCAATCACCTGATGACCAGCCTGTTTGAATCCATTGACAGGATTGTTCTCACACCCGAAATAAAGAAGCGATGCCAGCAAATTCACCGAGACAGGGCACAACATTCAAAAGAATTTTTCAAGAAAAACGCCGCCAGGCTCAAAAAAAACCAGGATTTGATTGCAGAATTCTCACACTATTCAGGTTGCATCACTGATCTGCTTTCCAACGAGCATCAATCCAGAAACGAAACAGTGATCGAAGTTGGTCCCGGAGAAAGTGATCTCATTGCCATCCTCAGTGCACGTTTCAATTCTGTGCTGGCTGTAGACAATGCTGATGAGATGCTCAATAGGACACGAGTCAGGGCGGCGCAGCAGGGTCTCGAGAATGTTGGTTTTTTCCTCGGTGAATTATCAGATCTCGAAACATCTCATCAAGCTGACCTGATTGTTCTGAACATGGTACTGCATCACATGTCTTCTCCCGCCCACGTGTTCAAGTCAGCACGCCAAATACTAGATGCTCAGGGTCAATTACTAATAGTTGATCTTTGTTCACACAATCAAGACTGGACTCGAGATATCTGTGGTGACCTGTGGCTTGGATTTGATCCCAACGACCTGGATCAGTGGGCAGAAGATGCCAAATTCGAAAAAGGCCAAAGTGCATACCTGGGTTTGCGCAACGGATTTCAGGTGCAGGTTCGCCTGTACCTACAAACATCAAAATAAGGATGAGTATCTATGAGCAATATTGACTACAAAGTCGCTGATATCAGCCTGGCTAATTTCGGACGCAGTGAAGTTACACTAGCTGAAGCTGAGATGCCTGCCTTAATGGCGCTACGTAAAAAATACAAAAAGGAACAGCCACTGGCGGGCGCAAAGATAATGGGTTGCATCCACATGACCATCCAGACAGCAGTGCTGATTGAAACCTTAGCTGCCCTTGGAGCTGAAGTTCGCTGGTCTTCCTGCAATATATTCTCGACCCAGGATCACGCGGCTGCTGCCATCGCAGCCCAGGGGATACCGGTATTTGCATGGAAAGGAGAAACAGAGGAAGAATTCCTCTGGTGTATCGAGCAGACTATTTTGAAGGGTGGAACACCATGGGATGCCAACATTATCCTTGACGACGGTGGCGACCTCACCCAGATGGTTCACGACAAGTACCCACAAATGCTGCCTAACATCCATGGTATTACAGAAGAAACGACGACCGGAGTTCATCGGCTATACGAAATGCTGGCGGCAGGAGAACTCAAAGTTCCCGCAATCAACGTGAATGATTCTGTGACCAAGTCAAAAAACGACAACAAGTACGGATGTCGTCACAGCCTGAACGATGCCATTAAGCGAGGCACGGATATGCTGATGGCAGGAAAACGTGCACTGGTAATCGGCTATGGTGATGTGGGTAAGGGATCGGCCCAGAGTCTCAGGCAGGAAGGCATGATTGTACGAGTGGTGGAGATTGATCCCATCTGCGCCATGCAGGCTTGCATGGACGGCTATGAAGTTGTTTCCCCCTACCTGAACGGGGTCAATACGGGCAAGCTGGAAGATATCGACACCAGGTTGATGAATGCAACAGACCTGATTGTTACCTGTACGGGCAACGTCAATGTCTGTGGCGAAAACCTGCTGAGAACAGTCTCTTCAAACGCGGTCGTTTGCAACATCGGACACTTCGATACCGAAATAGATACCAAATTCATGCGTGACGCCTGGAAATGGGAAGAAGTAAAACCGCAGGTTCACAAAATCTATCGCAGTGACGATCCAAAGGACTATGTAATCCTTCTATCTGAAGGTCGGCTGGTAAATCTGGGCAATGCAACCGGTCACCCATCGCGAATTATGGACGGGTCTTTTGCTAACCAGGTGCTGGCACAAATGTACTTGTTTGAGCGAGCCTGGGCCGATCATGATCCTAGCCAGCGGCAATCGGTTACAGTGGAAGTATTGCCCAAAACCCTGGATGAGGAAGTGGCCGGTTATATGGTGCAAGGATTTGGCGGCGTTATTACCCAACTCACGGATGACCAGGCCAGTTATATAAATGTTCCCGCCGAGGGACCGTTTAAATCTGAGACTTATAGGTATTAGGCCAAGGGAAATATGAAGCAGGAACTAAAAGATCTACTGGACCTTCTCGATCTGGAACAGATTGAGGTCAATATGTTCAGGGGCGTTAGTCCTGATGAAGGCTGGCAGCGGGTTTATGGTGGCCAGGTTCTCGGTCAGGCCCTGGTGGCAGCCTCAAGGACCGTTGAAGATGAAACCCGCAGCGCCCACTCATTGCACGGATATTTCCTCAGGCCGGGGGACACGACCATTCCCATTTTGTACAGCGTGGACCGTATTCGCGATGGCAGGAGTTTCACAACGCGCCGGGTAATAGCCGTGCAGCGGGGGCGCGCCATATTCAGCATGTCAGCCTCTTTTCAGGTAGCCGAAACCGGACTTGAACACCACTTCGATGCACCCGTGGTTCCCGATCCTGCAGACTGTATTAGTGAGAGGGAACTCCATGAGAAGTATGCCAGCGATATTCCTGAAGAATTCGAGGGGAGGATCGAACGACCACGCCCAATTGAAATGCGATTTGTCGAACCCATCAACGAATACAACCCGGCACCAATGGAACCTGAGCAGCATGTCTGGATCAAGACTGTAGATTCCATGCCAGATGACATTCGCCTCAATCAATGTTTGCTCGCCTACGCATCTGATATGACCTTGATTGACACCAGTTACCGCCCACATGCATTAGGTTGGGGGAACGCAAATTTTCAAGTGGCGAGCCTGGATCATGCCATGTGGTTTCATAAACCGTTCAAGACAGATGAATGGTTGCTGTACCAGCAGGACAGTCCTTTTTCCGGCAACTCTCGAGGTTTCAGTCGCGGTACAATATTTGATGCAAGCGGAGACCTGGTGGCGTCTGTTGCCCAGGAAGGATTGATTCGGTTACACCAATGAGCAGTATTCAATACATTCGTCGAACACGGGATTACTATCGCGCCCAGGGGTTTAAAAAAGACTACATCTGGGCTCATTTTGATGAAATCCCCTTCTCACCCCTGGTCAAACCTTTAGCTGATTGCACGATAACCCTGGTTACAACCGCCGTTGTTGAGCCGGAAATACCCAAGCCCATTCGTGAGGCAAGCAGTTATCCGTTTTCCGAGGTGCCGACAAATTTTCACACCGACGATTCGGCCTGGGACAAGGTCACAACGAATACGGATGACCGGCAAAGCTATTTTCCACTTGAAGTTCTGCGCGAATTCGTGGCCTCGAAGCGAATAGCCAAACTGGCGCCAAGGTTTCATTTCGTGCCAACAGAATACAGCCAGAGTAATACACTGGAAAAAGATGCACCCACCATTCTTGAGGCTTGCACAACAGACCAGGTAGACATCGCCCTACTCATCCCCTTGTGACCCGTTTGCCACCAGACCGTGAGTCTGACAGCGCGTGCACTTGAAGCCGGCGGTATCACAACTGTCATCATCGGCTGTGCCTATGACATTGTAACGACCTGTGGTGTACCACGGTTTCTCTACAATGACTTCCCCCTTGGCAATCCACTGGGAAAACCCTTTGACAGGAATACGCAACAGCAATCAGTCGAAATGGCGTTAGACCTGGCAACGTCTGCAACCGGACCAGGCACAATCGTTACTACACCGTTTCGATGGGCAGACAATGAACATTGGAAAGAAAATTACGCGAGAGTCGATACTTCAAATCGAAAAGAACTGCTACGCCTCGGTGATGAAAACCGAAAGCGAAGAAAACTGAACCATGCAACAGGGCTCACACGCTAACACAGCCAAAGCGTGTAAGTCGTAAGAATATTCGCGATAAAAGTAAAATCACTTGCGCCTGGCTGAGGGACCTTTCCTTCGTAAGGCTATTAGATTGGCAAGGGCGGTCCGACGTTTCGGTGGCCAATCCGTACCATGGATGGTTTGCCTGGAGAAGGGAAGGTCCCTCAGCCAGGCGCAAGTGATGGTGTTGCATCTAAAAAAAGTTGCTATTTACCTATAACCGAAGGGTACATCTTGTTTATCAAGGTCGGAGTACCTGTCCCTGAGTAGGTCCTGCCTCGTCGTCAGGTTGATCCACTGCCCGTTGATCATCAGCTTCGTTGGCGC
>JAPUGI010000387.1 GCA_027292925.1 Gammaproteobacteria bacterium | reverse complement strand
CGACAGTTATCGATTCCGTGCGTGGCCGCTGGGTTGCTTGTTTTACCCGGCCTGGCAGGCGCTCAGCTGGCAGCCGAACGTGGGGTTTACGACCCATTGGAACAAGGGCGTCTCGCCTTTGCCGGCTACGGGGATGTTACATACGTAGATCCAGATGGTGGCAATAGCGCGTTCAAAACAAAGATTGCGCCCATCATCCTGGTGCAGCTCAATGACCGCATCCATATTGAGACCGAAGTGGAAATCAGTGTTGATGAAAACGGTGAGACTGAGACCGAACTCGAATACGCCGATATCCACTACTTCATGACAGATTCGACTACCGTAACCGCGGGCAAGTTTCTGCTTCCGTTTGGTCAGTTTGGTCCAAATCTTCATCCAAGCTGGATTAACAGCCTGCCCTCCGTGCCGGTAGTTTATGGCGGACACGATGGCAACGGGATTGCTTCACCACTACTGCCAATACTCTCCGATAATGGTGTTGCATTCCAGAAAACATTTGTCTTCGGAAATGGATCACGCCTTTTCTTTGATGCCTATGTGATAAACGGACCACAAAGTGCTGTGCATGATGAAGAGGGGGATGATGGGCATGATGAAGAGGATGAGGTGGTGGATGAGCACGACGAGGAACCCACTGAAGAGGGTCATGCAGAAGAAGGTGCGGAAATCGATGACCATGATGAGGAAGCAGAGGGAGGCCACGCAGACAGTTTGTTCCCAGAGGTAGATTTTGAAGCCACCTCCGGGGACAACAACGATGACAAGGCGTTTGGTGGCCGAATGGCTTATGCCTGGTTGCCCGAGTTTGAGCTGGGTCTGTCCTACTACTCTGGTGCATACGATAACAACAGTGATCTCGATTTCACCGCCTATGGTGTGGACCTGAACTACGTTAGCACCTACTTCACTGTACGGGGAGAATACATCGAAACCGAAACTGAAAGTTTTGATGACCATGGAGACAAACAAACCTTTGATCGAGATGGGTGGTACCTGCAGGGGTCCTGGCGTCTCAAACAGACCGGCGTTGATTTTCTTGCACCGGTAGAACTGGTGATACAAAGAAGTGAAGTCAATAAGTTTGAGGGATCAGAGCGCTGGGCTTATGGCATTAATTATTGGCTGACACCGAATGCGGTATTCAAATTGTCTATCGATGAAACTGAATTGGACACCGGCGAAGATCAAACTCGTTTTCTTGTGCAGATTGCCTACGGCTTTTGAGGAGATAATCTCATGATAGGCCAGCGATACAAAAATGGTAGTTGTCTGCTGAAAGCCTTGCTCCTGTGTGGTTTGTTCGGATCGGGTGTCGTGCTTTCCCAAGAGTACTCTCCTGCTGACGGCGCGAAGCTATACAACGATAACTGCGCACGCTGTCATAATCCCAGACCCGCCGAGCAGTTTTCCGCCCGGGAGTGGTCCGTGATCATGCCGCACATGCGCGAGAAAGCGCACCTTACACGCCAGGAAACAGAAGCCGTTGAGCGGTTTCTTGCTTCCACACTAACTGCCGATATTCAGCGAGCTCTACGGTCGGAAGAGCGGTCAGAGCTTGGCTCCGTGGATGGAGAGCAGCTGTTTTCCAGGTTCGGATGTCAGGGTTGTCACCAGATCAATGGCGAAGGAGGGTCCATGGGGCCGAACCTGAGTGTGACCTTACAGGAAAAGGGCGAGGCGTTCATGATCCAGAAGATTCTCGATCCCGCGGCGGGGAATCCGGCTTCAACTATGCCGAAATTTCCCGTTTCGGAATCAGACGCCAGTGCGATCGTAGAGCATATAAAGACACTTGATGAACGCTAGGTGTATACGGGCTTCCACGCTAACAACACATCCTGGGAGCCCCATTTAGGAACTATCGGCTCGATTTCGTTCACGGCGACAGGAAATGTGATGCCGAAAGAAGAAACCAGCCGGCTTATTGATCCAACCAAATTATGTGGGATCCTTTTCCTTCTAGTCAGTGTACTGCTTATGCAAGCATGCAGTGAAAGGGAGCAAGAACAACTTGAAAACACCACTGTTCAGCAAACCCCTGTCACCACCACCTTACCGGTATTGCGTGATCTAGAAACCAGACTTGCGGCTTTCGGCAGTCTGTATAGTCCATTGCGTACTAAAGTCGCTGCAGAAGTGGAAGGGACAGTTATATCTATTGCCGTCGATGAAGGCTCGGCGGTCAAGCGGGGACAGACGCTGGCCACGATTGACAGCGCGTTTTATCTTACGGAACTCAAACAAAGGACGGCAGAAACCCGCGCACTGCAGCTCGGCCTGGATCGAGATCTGCAGCTGAATTTACCGCAATTGTCATTCAGTGTTAACCATTTGCGCACGGCGGATTTTGGCCTTGCCAGCAGCGATATTGGTGGTGCTATTTCTCTATTAATGGGTGGTTTGGATGTCGCCAAGTACAATGATAAATCGGGTGATGGCCAACGTTACGATATTCGTCTAAAAGCGAATACCTCTGGTATAACCGGGCAGAATGCGCTTCAACATATCTACTTGCGCACAGCCAGGGGAGACCTGGTTAGATTAGACTCGATTACAACATCGCAACGACAGTTAGGCCCAGCAGTGATCAACCGCTTCGACCAGCAGTATGCCACCACGTTTTATGCAACACCGACAGTATCTCTCGGTGAAGCGATTACTCGGGTGCATTCGATCGCCCGGGGTCTCCTTCCTCCTGGCTACGAAATCACTATGATTGGTCGAGCTGAAGCCTATACGGAAACCATCGGTTATATGTTGTTTGCCCTGGGTACCGGGCTATTATTGGTCTATATGGTGCTTGCCAGCCAGTTCCTGACTTGTTATGGCAATTCGGGGTACTGACAAGTTAAAGCTTACAACTTAGAAAGTATCTCCATCAGGGCTTCTACAGTTCCTCAATCTCTGCTAACAAGGTGACAGCGTCAAGTACCTGGTACTGTTTGGTGCGGCGACACTTGATAAACAGGGGAAGGTCAAGGTTGCACAG
>JAPUGI010000386.1 GCA_027292925.1 Gammaproteobacteria bacterium | reverse complement strand
AGATTCGGGGCATCGCACTCCATTTGGATCGGCGCAAAGCCGCCTACCAGCTGCTTGTGATTTGGAAAGGGTTTAGCCATATCTATATCCTCATTTTTCTAAATTTGCTGTTCTTCAACTGCTCTTAAAAGGTTAGAGTGCATCGAGAATCGCTTCAGCGGAACTCACCTCGTAAGCACCACCCTGCTCCAAATTCAAGGTGGTGATCTTCCCGTCTTCAGCAATCAGTGAATAACGGATCGAGCGCGTCCCCAGGCCGAAGCCCGAGCCATCGAGTTCCAGACCCATGGCTTTGGTAAATTCCCCGTTGCCATCCCCAACCATCAGCAATTCTTCGGCATTCTTATCCTTGCCCCATGCATCCATCACGAATACATCATTGACGGCGACGCACACTATCGAATCGACTCCCTTGGCCTTGATCTTATCCGCATTGACCACGTAGCTCGGCAAGTGTGCCGCACTGCAGGTGGGGGTATAGGCTCCGGGTACGGCGAACAGCACGACCTTCTTCCCGGCAAATATGTCGCCGGTGGTAATATCCTCTGGACCCTTGTCGCCCAACACTTTCATTGTTGCATCTGGAATGTTGTCACCCACTTGAATCGCCATTTTTCACTCCTTGTAGTTAGGTAACTACGGCTACAGATTCGGAGCCAAAGTGTCGCTTGAACTGATATCGAGTGCAAGCACAATCCTCAGTTTGGGGTAAACTATCTTTATTGATCGCTTCCGGAAAGCATCGTGAAAATATACGAAGGTGTCGAAGGTCAAATCAAGGCTGCAATTGAACGAGGTGACTTCGACAACCTGCCAAATAGGGGTAAACCCCTTGACCTCTCTGGCTGGCTAAAAACACCGGAGCACTTGAGAATGTCATACAGTATCTTGAAAAATGCTGGTTACAAACCCTCTGAAGTTCATACAAAAAAGGAAATGGCAACGCTTAGGGACATGATAGAAAACGAGTCCGATGAGGAAAAAAAAGCTCGTTTGCTCAAGAAACTCAGTGCACTCGCTATTACCGATGCTATCCGGATGGAAAGGGTGAGGAAGAGTTAACGCAGTCATCTTGTCTGTCCTGAACCCCTGGCGAAGGAACTGGCCTGCCGCCTTTTGTAATTAAGAACTGTCTCTCTGCGCTATTTTGCCTAATATTTTGCCTTCCCTCCCTTGGGAACATCGTTGATCCATCATGCGCATATTGCGCAATATAGGCTTTCCTAACAGTGTCAGTGAGGTTGGGACCCGTTCGATGCGGTGTCAACGAAGAGAAGATCACGATATCACCAGCCTTTGCCTCAACCGGCAGTGCATCTTTAACATCCTTCAGGCACTCGAAGCCCAGCTCTGTCCACCAGTGGTGTAATGTCCCCACCTTGTGAACCCCTGGTGCCACCCATGGGCATCCATTTTCCCGTGTAGTATCTGTTACTGGTATCCAGCAGGTCAGGTAGTCCTGGGGTAGCACAAAGTTGTAGCCGTTATCCTGGTGCCAGGGAAACTCCTGTGGCGTATCCGGTTTCTTGTATACCGCCTGGTCCCAGTACAACCTGGTATCGTCACCGATCAAATCCAGGCATAGATCGACAAACAATCCAGATTTTAGGAATTCTTTAACGAATGTTGATTGTTTGACCACGTGAGTTGTAAACGTGATCTCATCAGCGCGGGCAATATGAAACCGCTGATCTTCCTGAGTACGCAGAAACGCCTCAGCTTTTTCCTCCAGCGGATCAATTTCCCTGGCCAGCCGGTCGATGATCTCAGGCCCGATAACATTCTCGAGTAAGAAGAACCCTTGCTCATTCCACTGCTTCGCTTGCAGTTCATTGACTCGTCGCAGGGTCCCGTCTTTTCTCTCCAGGTAAAATTCTTGTTGAGTGTGTGTTTGTTGTAATCGATCATATTCCGGCAGTCGTTAAAGATCTGGCCATGATTATAGGTGTCAGCATCGACCCCGTCATTCCGATACGTCGGACCGCTGCGGAAGCAGGAATCCACTTGATATGATAGCCTTGATGTCTTGCCTGTATACGGAAGATTTCGAGTGGTAGATCCCTGCTCCCTGCTTCCGCAGGGACAATCTTCGCAGCGGTCCGACGTATCGGATGACGAGTGACGCATGGAGGGATGAAGAACAAGATGAGGACCTGAATGGATCTTTCTTTTGGTAACGAATACAAAGTTTTTCGCGAAGAAGTTCGCAGCTTTATAGAACAATACAAAGACAAGCAACCGACCCAGGTAGCATTACGGGGCGAGGAGTCTCTGGCGTGGCAAAAGCTGCTGATTGAACACGGCTACCACTCCCGCACGATTCCCAAAGAGTACGGTGGCTACGGCGCCGAAGCCGACATCATCAAATCACGAATCATCGCCGAGGAATTCAGCACTGCACAAATGAATACAGGCCTTGGTGGCCAGGGTATTTCCATGCTCACGCCTGTTCTCCTGGAAATGGGCAGCTCTGAGCAGAAGCAACAATTCATCAAACCCACTATCCATGGTGAGATGGTTTGGTGCCAGGGATACTCTGAACCCGGCGCCGGTAGCGATCTCGCCAGCCTGACGACCAAAGCAGAACTCGATGGTGATGAGTGGGTGATTAACGGTCAGAAGATCTGGACAAGCTCCGCGCACGTCGCGGACTGTATATTCTGCCTGGTGCGAACCGAACCTGAAGCACCAAAACATCAGGGCATTTCATTTCTTCTGTTCAGGATGGATACACCAGGTATCGAGATTCGTCCCTTGATTGATATGACGGGTAACCACAATTTCAATGAAGTGTTCTTTACCGATGTCCGCGTTCCAAAACAGCAGATTGTGGGTAAACGTGGTCAGGGGTGGCTTGTGGCGAATGCGATTCTTGGTCACGAGCGAGGCTCCTTGGCACCCCCGGATGCTGCAGAAACGAGATTGAACGGCGTGATTGACCTGATGCAAACAGAAACCATCGCCGGTGAAAAACTAATTGACAATCCAGTCTATCGTGATCGACTGGTGAAGCTGCAGGGTAGAGCCATGGCAATGCGATTTAATGATATGCGTCTTCTTTCAGCTCGAATCAACAAAAACCAGGACGTAAAGCTTGCCGGAATGATCGTGAAACTTATGAGTACGGAACTTCGTCATGAAATCGAAGGTCTCGCCATCGACGTGATGGGCGAAACTGGTCTTTCTTTTGAAGACAACCCCTATTTACGCGGTAATGGTTCCTGGCAATATCAGTATATGTTTTTCCTCGGACTGATTATTGGCGGTGGTACTTCGCAGATTCAAAAAAACATCATCTCAGAGCGTGGTCTCGATATGCCAAAAGAACCCAAGGTGACGAAGTAACGAACGAGATCCTTCACTGCGTTCAGGACAAGAGTATGGAATTCGGTTTATCCCAGGAGCAAATCCTTCTGCAGGACAGCGTTGGCAAGTTTCTAAACGACCAGGTCCCGCTGGACAAGGTCCGGCAAATTGCCTCGGGTGAGTCCAGTGACGCAGAAGTCTGGCAGGGACTGGCAGACCTAGGTATCCCCAGTCTGCTGATAGCCGAAGAACAAGGTGGCGTGGGCCTTGGCAGTCTTGATGCCGTGGTCATCGCAGAGTGCCTTGGATATCACGTGACGCCCTCACCTTTTATTTCCTCTGCCGTGATGGCACCAATAGCACTGATGGCAGCGGGGAGGCAAGACGCCCTGGCAGCGATCGCTTCCGGTCGGCATCGAGTCGGTATCGCCTTTGGCGAGGCTATTGGTGCAAGGAACGATGCGGGTGTCGTTGTCGACGGTACGGTATTGTCAGGCAAATGTCTTTTTGTTCTCGATGCCGATGCAGACGCTTACCTGATCGCAACGCCCGAGAAAAATCTGTATCTGATCGCGGCCGATGCAAAAGGAGTAGAACGAAATAATCTCACTACCGTCGATAAGACGCGAACCACCTGCGAGCTTATCCTTAACAACGCTACCAGTGAGCTGGTCTCAGACGATCCTGAAGTCTATCTTCGAACCCTGGATGCCGGTCGTGTCATGCAGGCTGCGGACACACTGGGCGCTGCCCAGTGTATGCTGGATCAGGCGGTTGCCTACGCTAAACAGCGTGAGCAGTTCAATCGTGTTATTGCTTCATTCCAGGCAGTAAAACACATGTGTGCGGAAATGGTGGCAAACCTCGAACCATGCCGATCGATGGTTTGGTATGCCGGTCATGCACTGGATGAAGTTCCGGAAGAGGCAAGGCTTATCGCCTGTCATTCAAAAGCCCATCTATCAGAGGTTGGAAAATTCGTCGCCAAAACCGCTACTGAAGTTCACGGTGGGATGGGTTTCACCGACCTTGTCGGTTTGCATTACTGGTTCAAACGAATTGGTGCTAACCGCCAGCTTTTAGGCGCGCCTGAACTCGTCAGGGAAGAAGCGGCACGCATACAGGGATTAGCTGTTTAACTTCAGGCAACAGCAGCGCTTCTACGTTGCAGCTCCGCAATGATTTCTGCGTGGTAAGCCTTGTCAATTCTGTAACCGGCATACAATACCGCGGATACTAGCCCCCATATCATCGCAAAAGGACCGTCGACAATTCCCAGTGCATAGATCTTATCCGGATGGATTTGACTTGCTTCTACTCCCTGGGGGAATTCTATGATATCCAATGCAATACCAGCGATTACATGACCCACACCGTTAGTTGCTTTTGCAAAAAAGGTCCTGGCAGAATAGAAAATACCCTCCTGCCTTCTCCCTGAATTTATCTCATGTTCGTCTGCAATATCCGCAAGCGCTGACATCACACTGATATTTAGGATAGAACCACAGGCACTTGCCATCGTGCCAAACAGAATGATAAATGCCACCAGCGACCAGGTTGTATTTTCGGGCGCCATGTCGAACAAACGTAACGTCACTGCTGCTGACCAGGTCACGCTTAATCCTGCTGCTGTAGCAACGATGGCCCATCTTTTTTCGATGATCGTATGCAATGTTGCAGCCGTCGCAAAACCGATGGCATAGCCAAAAACATTAGAGAGAATCAACACCGCAATCTGCTGGTCTGTAAATTCCCAATAGAAGGTATACATGTAGAGCCCTAATGTTTCATGTGTGCCAATCGTCAATGATAGAAAGAACAGCCCCAACAGCAAAAACAGGTAGTTCCTGTTTTGAATAGCAGAATACATTTCGCTAAGCAGTTGGCGAAAACTGAAGGGAGGTAGATCATCGGGAACTTTTTTCATTATTGCAATTTGCCCGCGAGTGGCAAAAGCGGAACCGAGCATGCAAATCATGATCAGGCTGGAGCAGAAAATCACGATTGGCATATAGGCTACCTGGGTCATTCTTCCGTCATCATATGAAGGAAATATGAACACCCAGACGACGACGTGCATAATGATTACACCGACATAGGTAAATATATTGTTGTAGCTCATAATTTTCGAGCGTTCGATGTAGTCATCCGAGAGTTCTGCACCCATGGCCAGATGCGGAACTGCAAAAAGAGTCGAGCAGACTCGCATTAGCACCGTGAAAACAGCAAACCAGGCAAACAATGCCCACCCGGCATACTCCACCGGTGGACTGAAAATGAGGTAAATCGTGATGACCAGTGGCAGAGGGGCGGCAAACATGAACGGATGACGCCTTCCTAACCTCGAACGCCATCTGTCAGAAATGGATCCCATCAGAGGATCGGTTATAGCATCCGAGGCAATGCCAATAGTCACCGCGGCAGCGGTCATGGTGCCGGACAAGCCCAGTATCTGGGTGTAGTAGAAAAAGGTCAGGGCATTGAATATCCAGTTGGTGGCAGCTTCACCCGATGCACCGATCCCAAATGCCAACTTGATCGGCATGGAGACAGCGGGCTTGTTCATTTTGTAGCTCCCAGGCTATCGGACAACGCAGCGATATATTCCGGGCCTATACCACAGCATCCCCCTATGATAGTGGCGCCTGCCGCTTCAAAGCGTTCGGCCATGCCGATGAAGTACTCCACATCAATGTCAGCTCGCATACCTGTCTGTATCTCATTGTCGAGTGTCCAATGCGGATCAACAACATTCAACCTGTTGGGGTAGCCACCGATTGGTTTATCGGTCATCTTCTTCAGCTCTTTCAACGCTTCAAGGATAGCTTCAGCGTGTGTACAGTTAAAAAGATAACCTGAAATCTCAAAGCCTTGAAGCATTTTGAAGGCCTCAGCAACGGTATCACCACTCCGTAAACCGGCTCCCGGTTGCTCATTGAGCGTCCAGGAAACCATGACGGGTTTGCCCAGACCATGTGCACAAGCCTGGCGTGCCGCATGAACAGCTTCAGTTCCGCTGGACATGGTTTCACATATAAACAAGTCCACATTGTCCCGCAACGCTATCGCCATTGCTTCATAAACCGGCAGGGACTCAGAATCACCGGGGACAAGATCCGGTCTATAGCTTTCTGACAGAGGCGGCAGTGAACCCGCGACTCGAACGTATTCACCGCTTTCCTTTACCGCACGTCTAGCCAGTTCACCCGCCAGGCACGTAAGATCGATATAACGATCAGATAAGTTCTCCTTCTCGAGATAACTCGGCACAGTGGAATAACTATTCGTCGTAATAATTCGCGCACCTGCAGCGATATAATCCTTGTGTAGCTGAACTACCATGTCAGGCGCGTCCAGTAGTGCCTTGGCAGACCAGAGTCCGGTAGCAGAACCAACACCACGAAGGCGGAGTTCACTCCCCATCGCGCCGTCCAGTACTGTAATCACTTTTTATCCCCTTACGACGTTAAAGGACTATCCCCTTGTCCTTATAGTCACTTATTGTGGGCGAATCCAATCCTAATTCTTTGAGCACATTGATCGTGTGTTGACCATGGATAGGAGAATGTGAACCCGCTGCTAACCTTTTTCCATTAAATTTCGCCGGTGATCTTACAATCCTCATTGAACCCAATACAGGGTGTTCACGCACCTCTATTGTACCGTTAGATTCAATTTGCGGTTGCAACAATACCTCTTCATAATCAAGGCATTTTGCTGCCGGAACATCGTTCTCCTTTAACCGGGCCAGGACATCATCAGTTGAAAGCTGCATAAAAGCGCCTGCCAGTTCCTCCCGAAAAACCTCGAGGTTAATCAGAAGTTTTTCGAGTGAATTAAAACGTGGATCCGCAAGCAGATCCTCCCTGCCAACCGCCCGCAATACACCTTCTATCTGCGCATCCGTTGCAGCAGAAAATGTAATAGCACCATCATTGGTTAGAGTAAGCTCGTAAACCAGGTCAGCAAGGTGAGGTTGAACCTCTACATCATCATCCAGCAAAGTGTTGTTCATGAATCCATCCGGGAAGATGAAGAACAACCCTGCATCCAGCATAGACAAGTCTATGTGTTGGCCTTCACCTATCTTTTCCCTGACAAGGAGCGCGGCGGTTATCGCCTGGATAGCAGTATAGGCAGTGATCTTGTCGCAAATCAGGTTGCGGACAAAGGCAGGTGTCCCAGTGCCCTGGGATGCTGTAATACCCGCGTGAGCCTGGATGACCGGGTCATAGGCAGGCGCATTCGCGAGGGGACCATCGACACCAAAACCCGATATCGCGACATAGATGAGACCAGGATTGAGCGCACGCAGTTTCTCACTTCCTAAATTGAGATTGTCCATCACCCCTGGCCTGAAATTATGAACAACAACATCGGCATCCCTCACTAACTGATGGACCAGCGATTGTCCTGTTTCATCCTTCAAATTAATGCAGATGGATTCTTTCCCTCTATTACAATTGGCAAACAAGGCAGAGATGCCACCTTTCCCAGTGCCGATATGACGCATGGGGTCGCCCATCTCCAGGGGTTCCACTTTTATTACTCTTGCTCCCTGTTCAGCCATCATCATGGACGCAAAGGCTGCAGTTATCATGGTAGAAAATTCAATTACTTTCACATTTTCAAGTGGCTTCATCTTTCGTCCTCAGAGTTACTGCACGCCCATCGCTAATCAAGTCAGAATTCTATGGCACATTTCATTACCGTAGATTACGCAGCACTTATCCGGTACATTGCCTGCCATGTCGATACTGAAGTACCTGAACTCAACGCTGGCACTAGCCTGCTTCACCCTACAAGGCTGCGAATTTGGGGTCGATCCCGACTCCACCTTCTCTCCAAACTACCATTTACTTTCCACCTGTGACAAACCTGACAATGCCATAATTGCAAACATCGTTGCAGAGAGCCTGTGTGGCACGATTTCAGTATTTGAAGATAGAACAACAAAAACGGGACGAAAAATTGATCTGAATATCATGATCATGCCTGCAACCACTTCGGTCGCCAAACCTGACCCAATTTTCTTCCTGGCCGGTGGACCGGGCCAATCTGCGGTCGATACGGGACCTTATCTGTTCTATTCGCTGTATAAATTAAGAAAAGAACGGGATATCGTTTTGGTCGATCAGCGAGGAACCGGGAAGTCCAATTCACTCGCCTGCGAACTGGAGGTGTCGGCCTTTGAGCAAGTCAATCTCTCCCTGGATGAAGCCTCGGCATTGCAAATAGAACAACTGAGGAAATGTCTCACCGAATATGACGCCAATCCGGCTTTGTACACCACGTCTATCGCTATGGATGACCTGAACGAGGTAAGGCAGGTTCTCGGATACGACAAGATCAACCTGCTAGGTATTTCCTATGGCACACGTGCAGGGCTTGTCTATATCCGCCGCCATGAAAGTACCGTTCGAAGCGCCGTTCTCGATGCAGTGGTTCCCCTGACTATGGCCATCCCGAAGAATGTAGCCGTCGACGCGCAGGCTGCATTTGATAAGTTGTTGGTAGATTGTCATGAACAGTCGGGGTGCGCGCAAGCATATCCTCATCTGGAAGACCATTTCAGAGACCTTGTGACCCGACTGGAAGTTGCACCCGAGGAGGTTACTGTATTTCACCCTCGCACTGGTGAAGCCTCCACCGGGATAGTAGATCCGCTTCTGATCAACAGGTTAGTCCGCGGGGTCATGTACAGCAGGACGCTTTCCCGGTTACTTCCACTGGCAATCGAAGAAGCGTTCGCAGGTAATTATCAACCTCTGTCGACCCTTGTCTACAGCTTAACCGGGGATGACAGTGGATTGAGTACCGGAATGATGGCTTCAGTATTGTGCGCGGAGGACATGAAGCTTACAGACTCAGCCAATGACACCAGGGATTTTGACAACGCACTGTACACGGCCCTGGTGCCGATTTGTGAATTCTGGCCTGCGGGAACAGTGCCTGAAGCATATTTTACCCCC
>JAPUGI010000385.1 GCA_027292925.1 Gammaproteobacteria bacterium | reverse complement strand
GCCCACCGGAGTACCACTTTCGATGACAGGAAGATGTCGTATCTTTTTTTGACTCATCAGCGCCATGCATTTATCAATAGCCGTCTCCTCCCCGACGACAACCACATCTGTCGTCATGATATCTGCCACGCTGGTTTCGTGTGCGGACTTGTCCTTCAATATCACCTTCCGGGCAAAGTCACGCTCGGAAATGATCCCTGCCAGGCGGGCATCATCATCCAACACCGTGAGTGCACCAACTTGCTTTTCCTCCATCATCTCTATTGCCTGAAATACCGACCGGGATGGCCCAATCGACCAGATGTCTCGACCTTTGATATCCAACATATCCTTCACCGTGTTCATCACGTTACCCTCGCTTGCTTGGTTTTATCTTTCCTGACCTCAAAACCAGTCATTCCATGATCATTGAGGACACTGTAGATCGACTGGCTTATTGCCAAACGGTTGCTCATTGCTGAGCACCAACCACAAATTATGGTTCAAAAAAGTTAGTCATTGCAATAGTCGATGAAACCCCTTTTCCGATGGCCTTGTACTGGCCAGGTTACTACTTAAACAGCTTTGCAGATGCATATCTGAACACCACAAACACTGCTATGCCGATCACCGCCAGGCTTTCAATGGACGCAAAAAACCCTATTATTAGCCGCAGTTTGAAAAGAGCCAACACGACGAGAAAGCTCAATCCAATCATTATCATCAACCCGGACAAGCGTCCAAAACCGGGTAGGCGATCGAAACTCACGCGACGGCCGATTAGGAAAAACGACAAACCCATTGAAATCACGGGGACAAAGTAAATCAGAAAATTCACCTCGAGCAGGTTCTGGCGCACCAGGAACAGCGAATATCCGATCAAAACTGCGGAAATTACGCCAGGAATGCACACCAGGTAAATCAATACCGAATAGGCATAATCGAAGAACATGATTCTGCCGTCGCGATCATAAGTGACGAATCCCAGGGACCAGACAATTAAAGGGGGTATTGCAAAATAAAGTGCAATAAAAAGGCTGTAGTGTCCAAGCTGATCTATAAAGTCCTGAATTGTCATACTTGCAGAATACCGATGTGTTGGGTGAGAATACCTTGTTAGGGTATGCCAATCATCTCAGTCCGGGCAGGCAAAACAAGACCCCCGGAGCCATCAACCCATTCTTCCATACCATCTGGCTGAATTACTTTTTTATAGCTTTCCCAGCCGGATTCATCCGCGAAATAGAGTTCCGCCAAACCGGCATAGGGCTCTGACTGCGGATTGATGCTGTGGCTGACGCAATATCTGAATCCGCCCACTTTCAGCATCGTCGATCTGACGTTCGGGACATGCAGTCCAAGCCAGTGCGCAAAAAATGCTTCATAATCTGTTCCTTCCTTTGCCTTCACCAGAAAGCTGATTTTGTAGAATCCTGAGCGAGTGCAGGGGAATGGATCGTTAAGTGTCAGTGGTTGTACTGGTAAATCTCCGTCCATCACGACGTACTCGGTCGTCATCCATGGTACGTAGGGTTCGGCTTTTTCCTGGAATGTATCTGTTGGAGTTGTGCCGTGGGGAATCTTTGGCATACGTAAAGGCGCGTCAAACCAGAGTTGTGCCATCCCGTCCCATGGATGTTCTCCGTTTCGATCTGCATCAAACAACGTGGCGATGTATTTAGTGGCGTGTCGTCTGCCCTTGGCTGCCGAATCATGTTGGTTTTTAATCACGGAGGGCATGTGATTTGCAAACCAGTGAGCAATGATCTCTTCTCTCGAAGTCGTTTGTTTCCGCCTGATAAGGTAGATGATCTTTGCACCCGCTACCGCGTTCAGTTCGTTTTCCATCATCTTTGCTCCAGATTTGAAGATTTCAGGTTTTACTATGGCAACAGCGCACCGCCATCCACATCGATGGTTGTACCGGTAACATATGGATTGGTCATCAGTAACAAGATAGCCTCGGCTACTTCACTTGCCTGACCAACCCGGCCGAGCGGGATGTTTTTACCCATATTCTCGAATATTTCTGCCTTGTTGTCCCCAAAACGATCATGCATGGCTGTATCGATCATGCCGGGTGCGACTGCGTTTACCCGTTTTGGTGCAAGTTCCAGGGCGAGCGCCCGGGTCAGACCTTCAACCGCGCTACCGGTACAGGAGACGGAAGACATACCGGGGTTACATTTTCTTGCGGGTGTGCCGCTGACGAAAGTCAGGGATCCGTTTTCTGCCATGAAAGGAACCCCCTGCCGGGTTACATTGGTGTATCCCCAGAACTTGTTGAAAGCTTCACGAAATTGCTCATCGGTTTGGTCCATAAAGGGCGCCATGGTTCGGTTAGCGCCAGTTGCCGCGCCAACAATGTGATGGATGGTACCGGCCTTCTCAAACAGGGATTTCAGACCGTCAGGATCATGGGTATCTACCTGTACGAACTGAATGTCCGGGTTTGCCCCGGAACAGGCAGCTACTTTATCTTCGGATCGACTTGCTGCCCATACATTAGCGCCTGCTTCCTTTGCCAGCACTGCGGCGGCAAGGCCTATGCCTGATGTACCTCCAATAACGACAACGTTCTGATTGTCTAGTTTGCCCATGATTGATCCCGTGAATACAAAAAGTGTGGGCATGAAAATATCATTTCAGCGCTGGATTGCAAATATGATACATTCACGCGCTTTATGTATTGGTTGGGGAAAGCATGAGTAGTGAGTCCAGGCCGGAATGGTTCCAGCGAGCCATTGATGCTGGTCGTAATGACGCCGAAGTGATGGTGGAAGGGTGCAAGGTTCACTACGCCACCTGGGGCGAGGTCGGAAAACCCGGAATTATCCTGATTCATGGTAGTAATGCTCACCTGGAGTGGTGGCGTTTCGTGGCGCCGTTTCTTGCAGACCAGTTTCGTGTCGCTTCAATGGACTTATCAGGTAATGGCGATAGTGGATGGCGGGAAAAATATTCGGGTGAACTTTATGCGAAAGAGGTGAAGGCTGTTTGTGAAGAGGCTCAATTGGGGAGTAAGCCATTCGTTGTTGCACATAGTTTTGGTGGTTTTGTGGCACAGGAAACGGGTCACAATTTTGGTGAAGAACTGGGGGGAAATGTAATTTGTGATTTTACTGAAAGCCCGCCGGAGAACTACACGGAGTGGGGTAGACAGATTGAGGAAAATGGTGGGGGAACTGCGAGACCAACCAGGGTCTATGAGGATTTCAATACCGCCCTGAACCGATTCCGGTTGGTGCCGGAGCAGCCGATTCCACATCCTTATGTGATCGAATTTATCGGCAGACAGTCATTGCGACAAGTAGAAGGTGGTTGGACCTGGAAGTTTGACCCTTCCATGTACGATCATCTTGAAATGGGCCGCGAACAAAAAGACAAGTTTCTTGAGCTGAAATGCCTATCTGCACTGGTGCTGGGTGAACACAGTACGGATGACGGCGCGCTTAGTGCACGTTATATGGCTGAAATTACCGATAGCGAACTGCCGATCATCACCATTCCGGGTACACATCATCACTTCATGTTTGATGAGCCCATGGCGACAGTTGCAGCCATCAAGGGGATATTACTGGCGTGGATTCAGGCTGATTGAGAGGCGGTAACTCTCGCCAGCAAATTCGCCGTTACTGTTGCCTAGCTATCTCTTTTTCAGCGGCTCTTTTCGCTAGAATTTGCCGAACATTCGAGTGCTCTTTTTCATTGAAATTGAAACCGATAAACAGCAAGGCGCCGATTACATAACAACTGCCTGGCAGAAAGGCGAACAACA
>JAPUGI010000384.1 GCA_027292925.1 Gammaproteobacteria bacterium | reverse complement strand
CCTGCTGGACCTGATGATGCCGGTCATGGATGGCTTCGGTTTTCTGGCTGAGATGCGTACCAATCCTGAATGGCAAGACATACCGGTCATTGTTATTACTGCTAAAGATCTGAGCAACGAAGACCGTGACAGGCTCTCCGGATGTGTCGAGGAAGTCCTGGAAAAGAATGCCTATACGCGTGAACAGTTACTGAAACAAATACGAAATCATCTCGGGTAAAGTTGAGATGTAACCACGGGGCAAATGCTGCGCACGCCCCGTGGAAAATCCAGTTAGCAATTAATTGCTGGGAGGTGAAAGATTTGCCTCGCCGAACCAGCGGACTCTAATCTGATCCAGTGCTTTCATGCCTGCCAGACGACCCAGAAAATTTTCTGTCCAGTTAATATACAGTGAATCACCTGCGGGCAGTGCAATACCAATGGGCTCATAACTAAGTAGCGAAAATAGCGAGACAAAGCCTTCATCCGGATAACGCTTTAAGATGGAAAGGCAGATCGGATAGTCCGTCATCAAACCGCCGATCTTGTCCTCGTTAATCAGACTGACAGCATCATCATAGTCATCCACCAAAGTCATCGTCGCCTCGGGCAACAGGGCCTTGACGAAGTCGGCGCTAGTAGAGCCCTTGAGCGCTGCCATGCGGACATCAGGTGTATTCAGATTTTCTGCGGCCTTGGCCTTGGCAAGGCCTTCTTTCTTGGTTAGAACGCACTTGCCGGATGTCATGTAGGGACCGACAAAGGCAACCTTCAGATTGCGCTTGGGGTTCATTGTCATGTTGGAAATGACTACATCGACCTCTCCTTTTTCCAGAGCGGAGAGTAATTTATTGAATGGCATCGTCTTTATTTTCAGTTCGACGCCCATGCCGTCCGCCATGAAACGTGCCAGATGGATGTCGAAGCCGACAACCTTACCTTCCTCATTTTTTCCGGTCATTGGTGGCATGTTCGCGGATGTCCCCAGCACCAGTTGACCACTTTTTTGAATACTAGCGAGGGTGGATGCCTTTGCCAGTACTAGCGGGGAGGTTATCAGGCTAGCTGTGAGAATTAACAGCGTGAAAATGTGAGTGAATATTTTTTGATGAGGCATTGCTTTAACTTCCTTTTGTTTTAGATTGGGATTGTTAGCTTATTTTTACATTGTATTAGTTGGAAAAATGCGGACTCTACCATGTAATGCTCCAATTTTCGATGCCAGAGATTCGGATAAGACCGCTTTGTTTATTGATAAACTTGCTGTGCAAGTACGATCACTTTATCGTGCTCACCAAGCTGCCATGTGATCTGCCTGGAAGGATTCAATAATAGTTCACCACCGTTTCGTGCCAACCGTAGACCAAGTGCTATCTCCATTTTTTGTTGGCAGGCATAGATCATGTCACTAAAAGTGCAGTCGGTATCAAGCTGTACATAATCACTTGCAGAACGCATGCTGATTTCAACACCACCTGCACTGAGCAGTTCACGGTAGATAGGTGCAAGAACCTCCTGACCTGCAATTTGCGCAAGTTGTGCACTGACAACTTCAGGACTGACAATGATGTCGTCTACATCAAGACCAGTGAGTAAGGCGCGATTATTATCATCCAGCAACTCAACAACGGTATGTGCATGTGTGTCATGCTGCTTACGCAGATCCGATAAACGAAGCAATATGCGCAAGGTGCGCGTATCTGCACCTCCCTGATCGTCCGTTCCATCTGCAAGCACGACAATGCTCTGGAAACTGGTTAAATCGATATCTTCCCAGGCTGATTGCATTACCGCATCACCCTCAAGAAATTCCAGCGTCAGGTTCTTCAGGGTATTCAAATGATGGCTATCCATCCGTTGCTGTGTTGTATCCTGATTGACGTTTGACAGTATCGTCACTTCGGTACCACGTAAGGCATGTGCATCAAGTTCCTGCAAAATATTGTAAAGAATATCTGTCCAGCCAATCAGCAATACCCGGGCAGGCACATGCGGCACCGAGCCGCCTTCCTGGGATCTCCGTGACTCTGGCATCCTGTCATGGTCTGACCGAGTAACTGGCAGACCTCGTGTAAGAAGTACCAGTTGTTCATCTTCGGCAATCTCATAGTCAGGTTCAGGATTGAGCCCGACAGCATGTCGCACAACATCATCACGCTTTTCATTCCATGAGATGCCGACGGGTATGGCATCGGAAAGACTGTATGCAATCTCGCCAAGAGGTCGATCGGTACAATCAGGAAAGCTTTGTACATACAGACTATTACCCGCCGGGGAAAATATCTCGCTATAAACATTTGCCAGCCCGGGGTTTCGGACAGTCTGCACAATGACCTTGCTGATCACCCGGCTGGAATAAATAATATGTAGTCGGTTTTTTGCTGCAATCATCGCCAATTCAGAATTTTGCTCCATGGCAATTTCCGATGTCAGGATCGGTGGTTCACCTGACCAGTCTTGTCGGGTGGTCAGCAGCACGATGGTCTTGATGGTTTCGCTGTCATCGGCGTCTGTTGCCAGGACGATGACACTGGCAGCGCAGTTGACAGCAACTCGGTCGAGCTCTCCATGATTACTGGGTATCCCGCTGCGCAGAATAACCTTGATTGGTTGTCGATGGATCCCCGCGACCCTGAGCTGCTCCTGCATAACATCAATTTCTCGTGGTGCGAGTATCACGACCTTGACTCCGGGCTGGAGTGACGCCAATTGTTGCAGGACAGAGAAAACCTTGTTACTCCACCCCAGTACCAGCACGTGGTCGCGTTCCAGGACCGGCGTATCACCCTTGCTCAAACCTTCGATTCGGCTACGCCAGGTGTTGTTGATCAGTGAGATCAATACACTCAAGACCACCAGTCCCATGAGCGACAGAAACAGGGAATACACAAGAACTGGAACCGTGGCGCCGTAAGCCTTTTCGAAGCCTCGCAGGGGCATGACCTGGTTTACCGACCACCACAGGGAATCCAAGAATCCAGCATCTATGTCTTGATGAATAAAGCCGATGCTTGCATTCTCCTCCGAGAACAGACCAACGAAAACGGCCGTCATGCCAATCAGGGTAACCGAGATTAATAAGATGATAAGCAGAAGCATTTGCCCGAAGAACTCGCTCGCAAAGGCCTGATCAACTAGATAACGTATTTTTTCCTGGAGCTTCTTGAACATTTTAATTTCAGGGCATTCTTGTAGAATTATTAATAATGCAAGTTAATCTTCCTGATATTATGGTATGCGGTATCGAAACATTACTCGATTCATTTATTATCTATTATTTATTTGTGTATTTTATCATAGT
>JAPUGI010000383.1 GCA_027292925.1 Gammaproteobacteria bacterium | reverse complement strand
GGATCATCCCATCTTCTGGCGAGCCAGGCGGCATGGTACATCATGCGAAGCGTACGCAAAGGCTCTATTAACCTGAGCTCAGAATAGTCGAAATCTGAAAAATCGTTGTAACCCTCTAGTATCGTTGACATCTGAATCGACTGTTCTGCTGGATCCCCGGAAAGCATCATCCACAAATCCTGGATTGCGGGGCCGGAGCGGGCATCATCAAAGTCTACGAAGTGGGGTGTATCCATGCGCCACAAGACGTTACCCATGTGGCAATCGCCGTGCAAACGAATGGATCGATAAGGAAAAGCCGAGATGATCTGCTGCACTTCTTGCAACAGCCCTTCAGATACAGACTCATAAGCGGGTAGCAGGTCAACAGGCAGGAAGTTATTCTCCAACAGAAACTTTCGTGTTTCGATGCCGTACTCTTCAACGGAAATGTGCCTGCGATGTATAAACTTGTTCCTTGCACCGACGCTATGTATCCGGCCGATAAATCTGCCAAGAATTTCCAGGCAATTTAGATCTTCCAACTCAGGCGCCCTGCCGCCTCGCCTGGGGTAGAGTGAAAAACGAAATTGGTCGAAACTGCCCAACGTCTTTTCACCATCAATAGCAAGTGGTGCGACAACTGAAATTTCCTCTTCGGCAAGTTCGAGTGTGAAATCATGTTCTTCCTGAATCTCCTCATCGCTCCACCGATTGGGCCGATAAAACTTCCCGACTACTGGCTCGGATTCTTCGATACCGATCTGGTAAACACGATTTTCATAACTGTTAAGCTCCAGGATGCGGGCATCACACTGATAGCCCACGCTTTCAACTGCGTCCATAACGAGATCAGGCGTCAGTCTGGTAAAAGGATGCTCGTTACTCACCAGTATTTTCCATTAATAATGCCACGCTCTTGATCTGGGCATAGACTTTTTGCCCACGCTGCAGGTTCAGGATGTTGAGCGACTTTTTTGTAATTCGGGCCAGTATGAATTGTTTATTGCGACGCAATCTAACGAGAACACTAGGTCCCGGATTTTCTTCAAAGGATACAACTTCCACCTCAAGTACATTCAGGATGCTGGAATTGTCTGGTTGGGTGGTGGCGATGCTGACGTCCCGCGCTGGTATTCTGACTCTTAACGACTCATCAACCCGGTAATTTTCGGCATTGACGAAAATTGTTGCGCCCTCGAAGTCTAATTCACTCAAGTGGTAAGTGAGATCATGCTTTGCAACGGTACATTGAATAACCGCTGCAGCGGATTCTCCCTCGACGGAATTTAGCTCAAGGGTTGAGCTGAGCTCAAGAAGAGAACCTTTTGACTTTATCTTTCCCTCGTCTAATACGAAGAGATAATCGGCCAGATAGGTGATCTCTTCGTATGAATGAGTGACATATACCATCGGGATCTGCAGATTCCTGTGTAGGCGATCAAGGTACGGAAGTATCCTCGACCTGGATGCTGTATCGATAGAGCCTAGTGGTTCATCCAACAAGATACATTTTGCTCCGTTGAGTAACACTCTTGCGATAGCGACTCGCTGTGCTTCTCCCCCGGACAGCTGATAGATTTCTTTACCCATCAACGGCATGAGATGTAGCCACTCATAAACCTGGTCTGCATCAAGGTCGTTTTGGGTATGTTGGCGATTCAATGCGAAATGCAGATTTCCCTGAACCGTGAGATGAGGAAATAGCTGCTGCTGCTGAAATACAAACCCGATACCGCGCTTTTCAGGTGGCACGAACGTAGTTTCGTCTTGCCATACGGTATTTTCGCTTGTGATTCTGATTCGATCCTTATCCGTCCCACGTTCAAGACCTGCAAGCAATCGAAGCAAAGTAGACTTCCCTGAACCGGATGGGCCATAGAGAGCGGTAATTCCGCGTGGCCGCACGGTAATATCCACATCCAGGATAAATCCTGCGTTCCGGGTCAGGTGAATATCAGCAGTGATCTCCATGCTAGCTGCCTATGCTTAAGCGCTTTGATTGACCTGGTCTCTGCCGATTAAGTGTATAAACCGCCAGTAGCAGGACGAAAGAAAATACAAGCAATCCGGCTGCCATCAGGTGTGCACGACCATATTGTAGAGTCTCTACATGATTGAACAGGGCAATGGAGAGTACGCGAGTCTCCCCAGGAATGTTTCCGCCAATCATCAACACGATTCCAAACTCACCCACCGTGTGCGCGAAGGCGAGAGTGCCAGCGACGACAAACCCCCGCCTGCAAAGCGGCGCCACGATATTGATAAAGCGATCCAAAGGTCCTGCGCCCAGTGTCGCCGCCGCGTCCAGCAAGTCTTGTTTGACACCCTCGAAAGCTACCTGCAACGGCTGAACGTAAAAAGGAAGAGAGTATATGACAGAGCCTATTACCAGACCCTCGAAAGTGAATGCCAGTGTACTACCGGTTATCGAGGTCCACAATTTTCCGAATCCACTGCTGGGCGAAAACAAAATGAGGAGGTAAAAACCGAGGACTGTCGGTGGCAATACAATTGGCAGGGCAACAAGAGGTTCAATGAGAAAACCTGCAGTGTGTCTGGTCCTGGCTAACCACCAGGCGAGGGGGGTGCCTACCAAGAACAAAATGAAAGTAGTTACACCGGCAAGTTTCAGGGTAATTGTCAGGGAAACCAGGTCCGGGTCTATCACGTCGTTATTTCTCCAGGTTCCCGGGTAGTTCGTAACCATCGATTAAAAGAATGCGAATCGCGGTTTCGGATGTTAGAAAATTTGCGAATTCGATACTACCAGGGGATCGGTTCATGATGACCATCTGTTGTTCTATGGGTTCGTAAAAGCTGTGCTCCACTGCCCAGAAAAACCTGCTTTCAATTTTACCGTGGAGGACCTGTGACAAAGCAACCAGGCCTGCTTTTGCATTGCCGGTCTGTACAAATTGAAATGTTTGCCCCACATTATTTCCCATGACAAACTGCACCTGGGAGATGTCCATGTGGTGCAAAAGTGTTTTTGCAGCAACCCCGTAAGGAGCAATATCGGGATTGGCGATGGCGAGGTTACCCTCAAATTCTAACAGAAAATCTTTATCGACCTGTGAGTTGGAATCAGGCGCCCAGAGGGCTAACTGACCTATGGCGTATGTCTTTCTGCTGCCAGGTTCAATCAGCCCGTGAGCATCCAGAAGAGCGGGCCTCGATTTATCTGCGGCCATGAATATGTCGAAGGGCGCACCATTTTCAATCTGCGCATATAGCACCCCTGTCGAACCTGAGATCACATCGAACTCATGGCGTGATTCGATGGATAGCACTTGTATTAACCTGGTGAGCGTGGGATAAAAATTTGACGAAACGGCGATGCGAATCGTATCTGCTAAAACGGCATCAGATTGAAAAATCAGCCAAACCATAAAAACAAAGAACTGACCTGAAGGAAATGCTGACATCATTCCTGGGTCTGAATCTGGTTTACTTCCGCTCGTTTGATGAAATCGTTGATCAGCCATCCGGAAATTGAAACCATCGCAGGTCTGTTGGGAAGATCTGTATAGTGGAACCATCCAGCATCGGCAATTTCGTCTTCCTGAAGCACGAACTCTCCACTGTCATATTCCGCATGAAAACCAAGCATAAGCGAGTTTGGGAAAGGCCAGGATTGACTGCCAAAATACTTTAACTTATGAACTCTGATACCGACTTCCTCAAACACTTCACGGTGGACGGTTTCCTCGATGGACTCGCCAGGCTCAACAAATCCTGCAATGGTACTGTAAAAATTTTCGCGAGCACGCTTGTTCCTGGCAAGGAGTATTTTTTCTCCCTTGTTAACACAGACGATAATAGAGGGAGACAACCTGGGATAAAATATGAGGCTGCAACTGATGCACTTTCTCGAGCGGTCAGACTCGAATTTGGTCGTTTCCTGCCCGCATTGACCACAGTAGTGATGATTCCGGTGACATTCCACAATCTGCTTGGCTCGGCCAATGAGGTAAAAAATTTGTTGGTCTACCTGGTTCAGGAATGACCATAGGGTCGCAAATTCATAACCGTCTGGATTGTCTGCTTCTGAATCAACCTCGTTGGTGAAAAGTGGAACACTGTTAATGCTCCCCAGATAATGGCTTGCGACCTGGTCCAGGCCTAACCAACGCCATTCGTCCTGATTCAAGGGTCGCCACGGATGCACACCATCGATAGTCAGGACTTCATCATCAGAAATGACAATGTGAAAACTCTCGTTGAATGATTCTGGAGGTTTGATACCCGCAGTAAAATCCCGGCCAAGATCAACCAGTTGCCAATCCATAATTAACCCGCTTGACTCATGTAAACGACTTTACCACAGGCACAGCAACCTAGTTGGTTACGAAGGAACTAACCCCCTTGATGCTCAAATCTAGATAAAAACTGGTCAGTAAGGCTCCGTTGGCCGGTCCGTTGTACAGGCGTTCGGGCGATACAAATAACTTCTGTTGAAGCTGCGCCATTGGCCAGGATAAGCCTCGCAAATTCAGTTACGGTAGCGCCGGTCGTTACGACGTCATCAATAATGGCGATGCGCTCACCCTGGTAAGATTTCTCGATGGCAAAAGCACCTCGAATGTTATTAGCCCGGTCTTTTTGATGTAGGGATTTTTGCTGGGTAGTTTCGACAATCCGCCTGCAATTTCTAGTGTCCATTGGAACTGACCAGTTGCCTGAAAGAACTTCTGCGATTTCGAGAGACTGGTTGAATCCTCTTTTTTTTAAAGCGGATTTGTGTAGCGGGATAGGAACCAGTAGATCGGGCGGGGTGAAATTTTCTGGAAAGGATTTAAGCAACAGTGTTGCCAGTAGTTTACCAATGAGTAATTTCTGATTTTCCTTGAAGTCCAGGATCAGTCTGTCAATTGGGTATTTATAAACAAACCCACTATAACATCGGGTGAAGGGGGGTTTGTTGAAGAGACACTGACCGCAGACGTTATTACCGTCTGGCAGAGGAATACTACAGTGCAGACAGGCATTGTTAAGCCATGGTAGTTCCAATTCGCATTTCACACATAGATCCAGTTTACGGTGTGTTGATGCTTCACAGATGATGCATGTGCCAGGCAATATTGCGAATATTAAGTCATCCATCCAGGAGGGCATAGCGTCATGGGCATGTTACCGGATGCATCATTCTCTTTATAATAATTAAAGGATGCAATCGGCAATCGCTTCAATTAGTGTAAGTAAAATAGGATGGGAAGCTGCCAGGATTTAGATCAGTTACCGGGGCAAGGATGTTCCACTTTACCAGGATCGCAGAGCGATATACTGCGAATGTAGGTGGACCATGCTGCAATTTCTTCCTTTGCGAATTCCGGCTGGTCAACATTAAAAGGTTCGATTCGTTTAACGATCTTAATGAGATAAAAATAGTCGTTCCCGGCGATCGCCTTAATCATTTTTACCTCTCCCTTGTTTATGGAAGTGTTTTCACCGCATAGGAACAATCTTACAGAGGATGGAAAATTATTCTCCAATCCGGAGAACAGGTTGAAGTGTTGCACGAAGCTGCAATCCTTCCGTTCGCGGTTTACTTCGGCTAACAGGACTTCAATAGGGTCGGAATCAACAAGTTTCTTAAAGGATTCAAACGACAGTTTGGTTGTCCACTCGGAGTCTGTTTCCTGTGGCGGGACGAAGTCAGATAAACGAGTGGAGGTGTTGTTTAACTGATAAATTAGTTTCCAATCAGCAGGCGGTTTTGCCAGCAGTTGTTCCGAGGATTCCAGGCCGGGTACTGGATTGGTCGTTGGATGAGTAATGCAGGCAACCATTGACAGGGTCAATGTGAAAATGAAGATAGTCCGAAAAAGAATCTCCCTAGAAAAAGGCATTGGCTTCCCGTTCAAGTGCAATTAAGCGGCGAACCCAGTTTTCAATAAGTACAAATTCGGTTTCCGAAATTTCAAAAGCATTACAAAGGACAGTTAAGAAACTCTGCTCTTCAATTTCGAAAGCCCCGTCAGCGTAGCCCAGCCGAATCAGTGATATTAGGACGATGGTTCGTGATCTCTTTGTGTCAAATACATCTTGCGTACCATCAACATCAAGATAATGTGGTTCAAAGTCGATACGGAGTCCCATTTCCCGTCGCATATCTTCCATCATTACTTGCTCACCCACACTAAGTTCGCCATCAGAAACGACAATGGTGTGTGCAAGACAAAAAACGCCTCTTTTTGCTTTTCAGTCAGTGAGGATAGGAACATCTAACCCAGGTTCCCTATTTTCTATTGTTGTTTTTTTTTGACAAAAAGCAGCCACCGGCGTTGTAACTCAGGAATCCGGGGAACTTAGCGTTACCTCATAGTTCTGGATTTCTTCGTTTTTGAGGGTCGTTACCTTTACGCTGTCACCTGGTTCAAGCTGCTCTAACAATGATAACAAGGTGTCTTCATTTATTACAGGCTCGTCGTTGATGGCGATAATGATGTCGCCAAAATGAATATTACCCCGCCTGTCCTCGCGTACTCCTATCATCCCTGCTTTTTCAGCTGGAAGACCCTTCTTGACCGATAGGATGGCCACCCCTTTGACCCTGAGATGCTCGGCCCAGTATCTATTCAGGGGCAGGGTTTCAATACCGAGTACGGGTCTGTATAGACGACCGTATTTCAGAAGCTGAGGAACTATAACCTTTACCGTGTTGACCGGGATGGCAAAACCAATTCCCGCGCTGGCGCCTGATGGGCTGAATATTGCGGTGTTGACACCAACCAGTCGACCCATTGAGTCCAGGAGAGGTCCGCCAGAGTTGCCAGGATTAATAGCCGCATCTGTCTGAATAACATTTTTAATAGTGCGATTGCTAATTGACTTGATTTCTCGCCCAAGTGCACTGACGACACCCACAGTCAGAGTGGTATCCAGTGCGAAGGGATTGCCGATTGCCAGGACTTTCCTGCCGACAGACAGTGAGTTGGAGTCACCAAGAGCTATTGCTTTGAGTTTTTCATCCGGTGCACTAATGCGCAACAGTGCAATGTCCTTTTCGGGGGAAGTTCCGACTACCTCTGCATCGTAACTTTTGCCGGACTGAAGGGTAATGGTAATTCTGTTGGCCCGGTAAACAACATGGAAGTTGGTTACGATAAGCCCGCTTTCGTCCCAGATGAAACCGGTGCCGCTTCCCTTGGGTATTTCCATGACGTTGAGTGAAAACAGTTGACGGCGAAGTTGCGTATTGGTCACAAAGACGACAGAGGGGCTGGCTTCGCTGAATATTGCGATATTGTTGCTTTCATCATCGGTGAGGAAGGATGACTTATCGGCATCTGTCTCAAGGGAAGGTGCACTTTCGTCGTTCTGGCTTGTAGCCAAGACCACGGCACCTAAAGCTGCCATAAAAATCGCAGATGTTAACCATTTGTATTTCATCGCCATGGAGTTGATTCCCTGACTATCTCGTGGTTGGGGTTATTCTGGTGATTGAGTTTTCCGCCTGTATAAAATTGTTCAGGTCGTATATGTCGTCAGGACTAAGCGCGCCAACGAGTTGTTTGAGGCTGAAAGTATCCCTGATATATTGGTACCTTGCCTTCGCATACTCAAATTGTGAAAAATACAAACGCTGTTGTGCTTGTAGTACATCGACGATATTCCGGGTGCCCACCTCATACCCTGTTTGTGTCGCGTCCAGGGCACTCTGGCTTGATTCTATGCCACGTAATCGGGCACGTACCCGGGCGACGTCGGTGTTAATTGCGGTGTAGAGAATCTTGGTTTTTTCCACCACAGTGCGCTGGGTCAAGTCGAAGTTTTTCTGGGCTTCTTCCAGTAGGTAGCCTGATTGTCTTACGGCGGAACGGGTTCCGCCACCTGCATAGAGCGGAATATTCATCTGTAAAGCCAGGGACCTGGTGTCTACTTCGGAACCGAAGAAACCGCCACCACCGGAAATGAAATGGGTATATGACACCTGTGCATCAATTGTCGGGAAATGACCGGATTTGGAGATCTTTATCTGTCTTTCCGCTGCTTTCACGACTTCCCTTGCAGCAACAAGAGAATAGTTCTGTTGCAGTGCGGCCTGTACCCAGGCGTCCTCGTTCATGGGATCCGGCGGTTTCACCGGGAATTCACTGGAAAGCCCGAGAACTGAATTGATGTTTTCACCGGTCAACCGCAACAGTGGTTCGAAGCTGGTGGATTGTGCGCCCTCGGCTACGATGACGTTTACGGTGGAAGAATCAAATGCGGCGGTAGATTCGAGGACGTCTGTAATGGCAACCAAGCCGACATCGAATC
>JAPUGI010000382.1 GCA_027292925.1 Gammaproteobacteria bacterium | reverse complement strand
CGCCACATCAATCGCATATTCATGAAAAATTACCGGATCATTATAGGTAAAGGCAATACTCCTGCACTTGAGTTCGACCGCTGCATCCGCCAACAATTCAGGTGAGGCGGCATCTGCAAGCGTTTCCATTTCTCTAGATTTGCTCATATCCCAATTCTGGCAGAACTTGCAGGCAAGGTTACAACCAGCGGTGCCGAATGAGAGGACTGGAGTTCCTGGAAAATAATGATTCAATGGTTTTTTTTCGATTGGATCTATGCAAAAACCGCTGGATCGACCATAGGTGGTCAAAACTATTTCATTGTCGAGCCTGGCACGCACAAAACACAAACCCTGCTGCCCTTCCCGTAACCTGCATTCCCGTGGACACAAATCGCACTGTAATCGACCATCCTCAAGTTTGTGCCAGTAGCGAGTACTGACCACGCTGGCAGCTCGCGGTTTGCGATTATCCTTGCCAAGTTGCCAGTTTAGAATTGATGACATTTTCGATGATGATTGATTTAGAATGCCTATTATTACACAGGAATTTACCTTTTGAGCGCAGTTAGGTTACCAGCGGTAGCCGGTACATTCTATCCCGCAGATGATGTTGAGCTTTCATCGTCTGTAGATGCCATGCTGCAGGTAAGCGCAAGCGGCGACCCGTGCCCCAAGGTTATTATCGCGCCTCATGCAGGCCACGTCTATTCAGGGCAGATAGCTGCCAGGGCCTACGGTCGATTGAGGAACGCAGAGCTTCCTATTACCAGGGTCGTCCTCCTGGGCCCCTCCCATCGCGTAGGGTTCAAAGGGGTCGCCGCCACCAGTTGTACCGCCTACAAAACCCCCCTGGGTGAAATTCCGATTGATTCCGCTGCTGTGCAGACAATATTGCAGCTTTCCGGCACCGGTTTCCTGGATGAAGCGCATATTCATGAGCATAGTCTTGAGGTTCACCTGCCATTCCTGCAACGAGTACTGCCTTCTTTTTCACTGGTTCCGCTGGTGGTTGGTGATGCAACAGTAGAAGAGGTAGCCGGTGTCATAAATACATTGTGGGGTGGTCCTGAAACCCTTCTCGTTATCAGTTCAGATCTTAGTCACTTTCACCCATACGCTGAGGCCCAGGAAATCGATGCGCGCACTTCCAGGAAGATACTCGCCCTCGAAAGTAACCTGGTTGGAGAGGAAGCATGTGGCTGTCGACCGATAAATGGTCTGTTGCATGCCGTGAAGAACAAAGGGCTCAAGGTTGAACAACTTGAGGTTAGAAATTCGGGCGATACCGCCGGTGATAAAGATCGTGTGGTTGGTTACGGCGCCTATGTTGTTATGGAACGAACAGTTGTGAACCTAACAGTTACGGAAAAAGCAGGGACGGAAAAAACCAAGGCAGGGACAGAGTCGGATGCCAGCCATGAACAATTATCGTTGCCCTGGCGACAACGATTACTCCAGGTGGCGAGAGAAGCAGTGCTACGCCCATTCGAAAACAACGAAAGCTTTCACATTGATCTCAGCAAGTACCCACCGGTGCTCAGGCAAGAGCGAGCCTCTTTTGTTACGCTAAATATCAACCGACAGCTAAGGGGCTGTATCGGAACTCTTGTTGCACACCAACCTTTGATCACGGACGTTGCGCACAATGCACAGGCGGCTGCATTTAAGGATCCCAGATTCAAACCCTTGACCATTGACGAATTCCAGAATGTTGATTTTCATATCTCGGTACTCAGTGTTCCGGAAGTATTGCCGTTAAGTTCGCGAGAAGAACTCATTGCAAAACTAAGGCCTGGCATTGACGGCCTGATTATTGAATACGAAGGAAAACGAGCTACCTACCTGCCATCTGTGTGGAGTCAACTAGCAGATGCTGAAACCTTTGTATCCGAGCTTCGCAAAAAGGCCGGTTTGGAAGCAGGTGGCTGGCACCCGGATACGATCGTTCAGCGATACACCACCGAGGAGTTCTGTTAGTTGGTAAATCTGATCAAGTCCGATATTCCACTCTCCTTTCACACACCCCGATTTACCATACGTCGCTACAAGTTGGATGATGAGGCGATGCTGTTCGAGGCGGCCAGCGAATCCATCAATGAAGTCCATCCTTTTCTCCCCTGGTGCCATCCGGAATACAGCATTGAAGATTCCCGCAGTTGGCTGCTGACCATCGAACCCAACTGGAATGAGGAGAAGGCGTACGGATTCGCAATAACTGATAACGAAAGCGGGAAGTTAATGGGCGGGTGCGGACTCAACAGTATCGATGTGGATCCCATCGCGAACCTCGGTTATTGGACAAGATCCTCTGAGGTCGGCAAAGGAGTAGCATCTGAAGCGACTATCGGGCTCCTCAATTTTGGCTTTGAATACCTGGGCCTGATGAGAATTGAGATCATGATGTCCACCCATAATGAAGCCAGCAAAAAAGTCGCCGTCAACGCTGGTGCTACATTTGAAGGAACACTACGCAACCGTTTGCAATTGCATGGCGTGAATCACGATGCCCTTCTTTACTCTTTTGTCCCAGACGATATGATTGGGACCCGGCCTCAACAAAATTAATCTGGAGATCACCATGGGCGATCAGGACACTATCCGCGGCGAAATGATATCGGTGCTAAACCGCCAGAAAAAATCATACATTGCGGAAGGCGAAGTATCAGCCGAAACCCGTATTGACAGAATCGACAGGGCAATTGACCTGCTGAAAAAACACGGTGACAAGCTTTGTGAAGCCATGGCCGCTGATTTCGGTCACAGATCCATTGAACAATCCAAATTGACTGACGTGGACGGCGCCATTGGGCCGCTCAAAGACTCGAGAAAACAGGTAAGAAAATGGATGCGTGCCGAAAAACGGCAAACAATGTTCCCCTTGAACCTGCTTCGCAGCAGGAGCCGGGTTGCATACCAACCCCTTGGTGTCATCGGCTGTATCAGCCCATGGAACTTCCCGGTACAGCTTACTTTTGCACCACTTGCTGGTGTCTTCAGTGCCGGGAATCGCACCATGATCAAACCTTCCGAATTTACACCGGAAACTTCCGAGCTGATGAAACAGATATTCGAAGAAGCCTATGACATAGAAGAAGTGGCGGTATTTACCGGCGGACCCGAGGTCGGTGGAGCTTTTAGCAGCCTACCCTTTGACCACCTGTTATTTACCGGGGCCACTTCGATCGCAAAGCATGTGATGCGCGCGGCTTCCGAAAACCTGGTGCCTCTTACCCTTGAACTCGGCGGAAAGTCACCGGTGATCGTCGGTAAAAGTGCGGACATGGAACTCGCTGCGCAAAATGTAATGGCCGGGAAAACAATGAATGCCGGGCAGATTTGCCTTGCTCCTGACTACGTTTTTGTTCCAGAAGATAAGGCCGATGAATTTATTAGCGCGGCAAAAGCTTCTGTTGCGAAGATGTATCCGAACCTTAAGGATAACCCTGACTATACCTCCATCATCAACAAGCGCCACTTTGAACGACTAACCGGTTACATAGAAGAGGCCAAGTCAAAAGGTGCGGAGGTAGTTGCAATCAATCCGGCTAATGAAGACTTCAGCCAACAGCAGCATCATCGAATACCACCCACATTAATTATCGACCCCACCGATGATATGCAGGTCATGCAGGATGAAATATTCGGTCCGGTATTACCCATCAAAAAGTACAAGGAAATTGAAGAAACTCTCGACTATATTAACGACCGCGATCGGCCCCTTGGCCTCTACTATTTTGGTAAGGATGCTAACGAAGAACACAAGGTGCTAACTCGTACGACATCCGGCGGAGTCACTGTGAACGATGTCATCATGCATATTACCCAGGAGGACCTGCCTTTTGGCGGTGTCGGTTCAAGTGGTATGGGTTCATACCACGGATTTGATGGATTCAAGACGTTCAGCCATGCGAAGGCGATCTTTACTCAATCCAAGATGGTGTCAAAACTGGCGGCGAAGATGCGCCCGCCCTACAAAAAAGCAGGCTAGTCTACAATCAGGCAATCAATCCGCTAACAGCACCAGGGTTCCCGTCGTGGACAGGGATCCGCCGGTTCCATTTACAACACAGGTCCGTGCATTTGTCTGCTTGCCCGCAATCCCGTTAACCCCATCCTCGGCTGTTCCCGACAGTTGCCGATAGGCCTCGATCAGCAAATGCATGCCATACATGCCGGAATGGTTGAACGACAGGCCGCCACCATTGGTGTTAATAGGCAGCCTGCCCCCGGGTGCGGCATGACCTTCTTTCCAAAGCTTGTAACCTTCACCCCGGGGTGCCAGACCCAACATTTCCGCGGTAATCGCTGCAGTCAGCGTAAAAGAGTCATATAACAGCGCGAGTTCCATATCATCCGCACCGAGACCAGCCATTTCGTATGCCGCCTTACCAGAGGTGTAGGCAGACGTTGCGGTGAAATCGTCCATCTCCAGCATATTGGAATGACTCATGTTTTCAGCCGCGCCTGCAATCCAGACCGGAGTTGTTTTGAGGCTTTTCGCGATCTCCGGCTTTGCGATCAGCACCGCGCCACCATGGTCAGTAACAAGGCAGCAATGTAGTAACGTCAAGGGCCAGGAAATAATACGTGAATTGTTAACATCATCGAGCGTTATAGGACCACCAAATTCATGGGTTTCCTTTGAGTGCATCACTGCTCTCGGGTTGAGGGTCGCCCACTCGCGGGTAACAACAGCCACATGGGCAAAATCTTCAGGCGTCGTGCCAAATTTGTGATTATGGCTAACCATGGCATGGGAATAATTTGAAGGTGCGCCGGAAAATCCATAGGACATGGACATCTGCGTCGCGGGCGCAGTGGGGTCACCACCACGGCGTCCTCCGCCGCCGATTCTGCGGGCAGACCATCCGTTCTGGCCGTGACTGACCAGCGCAACATCGATGACCCCGGCGTATACAGCCAGTAGTGCATGATGCACGTGCATCTCAAAAGAGCATCCACCGACCGAGGTGGTATCGATATATTTCGGATGTATGCCGAGGTGCTCAGCAAGTTCCGAGGACCATCCGGTCGAAAATACGCCTTCAATGTCGGAAATAGGAATGCCAGTCTGGTCGCTGACAGCCTTGATGGCTTCAATATGTAATTGCAGTGAAGTTATCGGTTCTTCGGGATAGCCGATTTCGACCGCTTCAGCAGCACCAACGATGGCGGCAGCTCCGCTTAGGCTCATGCGGATTCCTCCATAACCCTGAAGAAGGGGATATGAATTTCATCACTTGCCTGCTCAAACTCAACTTTCACCCTGCTTCCAATCTTGATGGAAGTTGGATCAGAGGCATCCACACCTCGGAGCACCGTCACCATCCGGTCACCCTCGTCCAGGTCAATATAAGCGGTCACGAAAGGTGCTTCCTCTGCCCAACCCCCGAACGCCCTGTTTTGAATTGCGTAATTATAGATTCGGCCTTCACCACTGCCCTCTATCCACTCGATGTCCATGGAGTGGCAAAATGGGCATATATGTCTCGGATACCAGTGCACTCGCTCGCAGTCTGCACACTTGGGTAACATCAATTTACCTTCTTTTGCCCCATCCCAAAATGGTTGGGTCAACGGACTAGGCTTTGGAATAGGTTTGTTATACTGCACCTGCGCTCCAGTAGTAGAGAGTTATCAGGGACAGGCTATCAAATCAAAAACTGCCTTGCTAGTTGCGTAGTTCCCAATACCTTCTTACAACCGCACTACATCCAAAAGCATGGGAATGTGTATCATCTGGAGTAATCTTTATGATTATCAAGCCCAATACGGAAAACAGGATCGAAATGTGAGCAAAAACGACCGCAAGATTTCAAATTTCTTACTGACACCCAGATTCCAACTTAAGCTGACCTACTATTACATAGGCGTTGGCGTTGCAATCATCATGGCCACCGGCGCAACCGTTTTTTACAAAATGGCGGTGATACGCGACATCATGAATACCAGCGTGGTTACGGATTTCGCTGCGCAATCGAAAATCAGCGAACAGATGTTTTTCATCGCGCAGACATCCCTGGTTGGATTTGTCGCATTCGCCATGGCGTCCTTTATATTTGCGTTGATGATCAGCCACCGAATAGCTGGCCCTATACTTGCTATAACCGCTGTCATTGATGAGTTGAAGAAAGGTAATTACAGCTACGGTCGAAAATTACGACCCTATGATGAACTGACACTCATCATGGATAACCTGCATGAACTCAGAACAGTATTAATGGCGCAACAGGTAACGCCGTAATCCCCAATGGCTACTAGTTTCAGCAAAAACATAGGCTTCACCCTCCTCGAGTTGATGATCGTTGTCGCGGTGACAGGAATCCTTGCGGCGGTCGCGATTCCGGCATACCGCAGCTATATCGAAACTGCCAACATGACAAGGGTCACAGCTAATTTTGAGGAAGCTGTTCGCCTCGCCAGAAGTACATTCGTAAAAGACCAGACACGAGTCGCGCTTGGACTACCAGCATTAAAACCAACTGATACTAATGGGTGGATCGCCCTGTTCAATCAAACGGGAATTGCAGCACCTGGCGGCGGCCCGGCCTACATTGATAATGATCTTGATACTGGTACGGGTCGGGGAGATGCGATCACTGGCGCC
>JAPUGI010000381.1 GCA_027292925.1 Gammaproteobacteria bacterium | reverse complement strand
CCGCTGTAGCAAAACAATCATGCAATTCAACCAGGTCAATATCTTCAGGACCGACACCAGCCATTTCATAAGCCTGTTTTGCTGCGATGCGAGTCACCGCATTAACATCTGGCATTGTGAGGTCACGATCTGTGTAAGGATCACTGGTTAGTATGGATGCAAGAACTTTCACCGCACGATCCATTCCGAGCTCTTTGGCCTTTTTCTCCGATACCAACACTGCGGCCGCAGAGCCGTCAACGTTTACGGAACACATTAGTTTGGTATTGGGATAGGAAATCATCTCGGCATTCATTACCGTTTCAAGCGGCGTTTCTATTTGATACATCGCCTTTGGATTCATGGTGGAATGATGGTGATTTTTTACCGACACCTTGGCGAATTGCTCAAAGGTCGTACCGTGGTTCCGGGTGTGTTCCATTCCTGCTTCGGCGAACACGGCAGGCATAGTCCCTGAACCTAACAATCCCTCTTTGGAGATACCGGATCCACCACCACCACCGCCAAGCAAGCCCCTGCCCATCTGTTCGACTCCAACTGCCAGCACACAATCAAACACACCCGCCTTGATCGACATCCATGCTTCGCGAAACGCTGTCGCTCCTGTGGCACAAGCATTGGCACAATTGACGACGGAAATACCGGTTTGACCAATTTCCTGTAGTACTCTTTGCCCCACCATGGCACTGGCCTGTCCGAGATTTCCGCAATACAGCGCCTGCATGTCCTGGATCTTCAGCCCGGCATCATCCAGTGCCATCAGCGCCGCCGTCGCGCCCAATTGCGGTACGGTTTTTTCCGGGAAACGACCAAACTTGATCATGTCGACTCCCATTATGTATACATCACTCATCTTTCTCTCCTCTAATTAAACCGGCTAAGCTGCAGGTTGGAAGAAATAACTGATATAGCTATTTCCATCCTTGTCTTTTCGTCCCAACGCATCGTCAAACACAACATCAACTGGCATATCAAATTTGATCTTTTCCGGATCCGGTTCGATATTAATCAAGTTCCCCTTAATGGTTCCACCACCATCGAGATCAACTATGGCAGAGATATAAGGCACTTCGACGCCAGGGAAACTCCTATAAACGACACAGAACGTATAGAGCTTGCCACTGTTGGACAATCGAGTTGGTTCGAGCTGGTCTCTGGCACCACATTTGGAACAGGTACTGCGTTCCCCCAGGTAAACTGCCCCGCAACTCCCACACTTATGACCTTCAAGATAAGGGTCATCACTCCCTGCACCCTTAAGCCATTTAACTACTGGCAACGGCCCTTGAGCCTCAGTACTTTCGGACATATCTACCTCTTGGTTCTTATAAAGCATCAAGATTAAACCTCATAGGGTACCTTATTCAAGTCAGCCGCTATGATCATCATTGGCTGTTATTCTGTACAGGCGGTTTCGCTAATAGAAAAGATAAAACAGGCAACCAGATAAAGCGTTTTCGTTGTCTGCCATTGTGCGATGTGAGATGGTTCGGCGGTCACTAGCCAGGAGTAGCAGACATGGCCACATTTCTTGCATTCTGCGGAAGCGCCAGAAAAGATTCACTCAACCAGAAAACCCTGAATTGTGTTGTTAATGCCTTACATGCAAAGGGTGAAACCGTAACGAGTATTAGTCTCAATGATTTCCACCAGCCCATTTACAATGGTGATGACGAAACTGCCAGTGGTCTACCTGAGGCAACAGTGCGGTTGAAAACACTTCTCCATGAGCACGATGCCTGGCTCATCGGTTGCCCGGAATACAACGGGTTTATGACACCCCTACTAATCAATACAATCGCCTGGGCATCAAGATCGAGCGAGGCTACACCTGATTTATCCTGTTTTAAGGGAAAGCCGGTCCTTATTACGAGCTGTTCTCCTGGTCCCTGGGGGGGACTGAGAGCAGGTGCTCATCTGAAAACTATGCTCTCCGGCATCGGCTGTATGGTGAGCCCTGACAATTTTATGGTGTCGAGTGCATTCGGTGCTTTTGACGAGTCCGGCAAACTGAAAGATGAGAATCTGCAACAACGCGCGGAACAGGTCGCCTCAAGATTTTGTGAACTGGCTAATAAGCTTCTGGTTCCTGCTTCCGCAGGAATGACGGGGTAGTTCGCTAATCAACATTATCAGGTTCGATAAAACACCAGCCAATTTCCGGAAAAGCCTGCTTTAGCTTACGTTCCAGGTCGTTGATGAGTTTCACCGCCTCCCCCACCGTAACATCTTCATCAATCAAAATTTTTGCTGCCAACATGACCTTCGGACCCATCTGCAACGTGATGGTATTCAAGACTTTTTGCACTTGTTCATGATCGGCTATCAGTACATCGATCAGTGCTCGTAGGTCAGGTTCAGCAGACTTGCCAACCAGCAGTCCTTGTAACCTCACCACAAGAAAGATCGCGACTGCTATCAGGACCACGCCGATACAAACAGAACCCATCGCATCATATACCGGATCCCCGGTCAGCCATGTCATCCCCAGAAAGCAGAACGCAATCACCAGACCGACTATAGCCGCAACATCTTCGCCCATCACAACCACAATCTCCGCATTGCGGGTGTGGCGTAGCCAGGTCAGCAGCGGTCTGTCACCACGCATCAGGTTAGCCTCGTGCATTGCCCCCATTAGACTGAATCCTTCTACTACAATGGAAAGCGCCAGTACTACCAGGCCAATCCAAACCTGGTTGAGTTCAGTTTCAGCGGAAAGTTTGTGCAAACCCTCGTAGATAGAAAAAAGACCACCTACACTGAATAACATCAAGGCAACAATAAAACTCCAGAAATAACTGAGCTTGCCATACCCCAATGGATGGTCGTCATCAGGCGGTCTTTCTGAACTTTTGAGTCCAATGAACAGCAACACCTGGTTACCAGTATCGGCAAAAGAGTGAATTGCCTCGGCAAGCATACTGCCAGAGCCGGTATACACTGCGGCTGCCAGTTTAGCGAGGGCAATACCCAGGTTTGCCAGAAACGCATACAAAATGGCTTTTATCGGAGAGCCGGTGCCTGACGACATTGATACCTTCCTTCGTGCACGTTGCACAATCATAACCCGACTGACAACTTTGGGCGTACTCAGGCATCTATTGTACAATTTCAAAGGGAATAATCTGGTGCCAGGCAAGGTCTATGAAGACATGGCGAGTAAAGAAGCCCGATACGAAAATCTGGTAAACGCTTACAGCCCCTGGTTATACCGGTACGCGTACTGGCTCAGTGGTGAGAAATCTGCGGCCGAGGACCTGGTGCAGGAAACGTTTCTGCGTGCCTGGCGATTCCTCGATTCGTTAAAAGACGAAGCTGCTGCCAAGAGTTGGCTAACCACAATACTGCGTCGGGAAAACGCCAGGCTATATGAGCGAAAACGGCTTCAATATTCGGATGTAGACATGGATTCAATTTCTTCGGAGACAAAAGACTTTGATGCGAGGCCGGAAGTATCCGCCTTACGTATCGCACTAAAGGGATTGCAGGACAAGTATCGTGAGCCCCTTGTGTTGCAGGTCCTTGAAGGATATACCCTGAATGAAATTGCGCAAATGTTTGAATTACCGAGCAACACGGTTGCCACAAGATTACATCGAGCCAGGCAAAAACTTCGTGCAGTTTTGCAGGGTGATGAAAGTGAAAACAGGAAACGGAGATGAACTGTCTTGAATTCAGGCAACTGAAACTTAGCGATCCTTATTGCATCAGCGAAGAAGCCGACCTACATCAATCCGGTTGCAGCAACTGCTCCAAGTTTGAACGGGAAATCCGGGGACTCGATGACTCTATACGTTCCGCATTGACAGTTGCGGTACCCGAAGGTTTTGCGGCCAAAGTTCTACTCAACCAATCCCTACAATCACACCCGCGCAGGCCCAAGCGTTGGTACTGGTTGAGTTTGGCCGCATCTTTTTTACTAGCGGTCATCCTTTATCAGTTTCTACCCGGAACCCTGGAGGAAGATATTTTTTCCCACATGGAATACGAGCAGGTTCATGACTTACCTGGTGATATAAGTGAAGAGGAAGTTCGCAAGGTTCTGTACGCGGTGCGAGGAGATGTTGATTCCACGCTTGGGAAAGTAACTTTCGCGTCAATATGTTTTGTTAATAACCAATTGGCTGCACATTTTGTCGTAGAAGATGGGGATGAACGTTACACCTTGATGATCATCCCAAAAGAGATTGACCATCAACTACCGTTTCAAAACGATCGATGGCGTGGCCTGATCATCCCGCACGCGACTGGAAGTCTGGCGATCATTGCAGGTGTTCAATCCGAATTCACGCCGGACCTCCTGCGGGTGGCTGAACGCTATGGTGACTCTATAAAGCGCATTACCATCTGAGGCAGCGCTCTCTTAACGAGCAATCCTCTGACCAGCTATTGGCAATGTTCTATCATTGCGCCGCTGAACCCATCAAACAAAGTCATATGGCAAGACAAGACCTGCGATTTACTGCAACCGATGACAAAGGCTCTGTCGCAGCCCTCGTTCGACGACCGCCTGATGCCCGCGCACTATTCGTATTGGCACACGGTGCGGGTGCAGGTATGCGCCATCATCATATGGAATCTATCGCGGATGCACTGGCAAACATGAACATCGCTACCCTACGATTCAATTTTCCTTTTATGGAAGCCGGAGGCAAGCGCACTGACGGCAAGGAAATCTGTGTCGAAACTTTCTCCAACGCCACAGAATTAGCACGATCGATCGCCAGGGATCTACCCATTTTTATCGGCGGGCACTCATTCGGTGGCCGCATGAGTTCTCACTTTTATTCAGAAAGGGCAGATGCGGAAAAAGCGAACTGCAAAGGTCTGGTCTACTTCTCATTTCCCCTGCACCCCAGTAAAAAGCCGGATATCAAACGTGCTGAACACCTGTACGCAATCAGATCACCCATGCTGTTTCTGAGCGGGACCCGGGACACCCTGGCTGATTCAGCATTGCTGGAGGATGTGGTCAGCAGAATACCCAGCGCGCGCTTGCACTGGCTGGAAACCGCGGATCACAGTTTCAAGATACTCAAACGAAGTCGCCAGTCCCGGATCAAGCCGAGACGTCGGACCGCCGGGATGACAGCGGAAAATGTCTACGACGAAGCAGCCAGGGTCATGGCTACCTTTGTACAAGAATTGATTTAATGCTCAATTCGATACTTTAAGCGGACTCGACGTTTAGCCATGCAGCTTAATATCCTAATGCCTTGTCGATAATCCCTTCCAATGGTTCATCTTTTATCATTCTTTCAAGATTACTGACAAAACGATCCATATTGCGCTGCGCGCGGAATTGACTGGCCCCCGCCGTATGTGGACTCATCACTACATTCGGCATCGACCAGAGATGCGACGCATCCGGTAGGGGCTCTTGCGGCACAACATCCAGTGCAGCGCCTGCTATTTCATGCGATCGCAATGCAGCGATCAACGCATGTTCCTCCATAACTTCACCCCGGGGTACGTTGACGAGGATGGCGGTTTCTTTCATGGCAGCGAAGGCCCTGGTATCAAAAAGTTTTTCTGTTTCGCGGGTTAATGGGCAGCAGATACTCACTACATCCGACTTGTTTAATAGCGCCCTAAATTGATCCATCAACCAAACCTTTTTTACCTCGCGTGACGTTGGCACCGCGTCACGGTCCACTGCCAGACAATCCATACCAAAGGCAGCTGCGCGTTTCGCCATGGCTCTGCCTGTGCCGCCGAATCCAACAATGCCCATGGTTGCGCCAGTTAACTCAATCTCCTGAGATCGCATCTCCAGTCGATGATTCCAGCTATCTGAACCGTACCGCAATGCTGTGGCCAATTGCCTGGTCAGCATCAGTAACAATCCAAAGGCATGGTCAGCCAGGTGTTCTCCAACGAGTCCCTTTTCACTCGTTAGAAGTACATCACTTTCAACGAATTCGGAATACAAAAAGGCATCTACACCCGAGGCAATTGCGTGCACCCAACGCAGATTAGGGGCAGCATCGAATAATGACTTTGGTACGAATCCGAATATAACTTCGGCATCGAGTACGTGCTCCATTGCTTCCCTCTGCGGACTAACGACCACCTGGGCGTTATGACCGGCAACCTCTTTGATTCATGACAGATCTTCGTCAGAAACATTCGGAAGCGACAAACAGGGAATGATGAGTATTTTCACTGAACCACGCTAGTCTACTTCCAACTCCACCCGGCCGATTTTACCGAAACTACCACACCAGCGCCCTGATGAATCTATGGCTTGTCTCGTAAACG
>JAPUGI010000380.1 GCA_027292925.1 Gammaproteobacteria bacterium | reverse complement strand
CGATCCGCAGGGCGAGTTCCTTCGCAGGTGTATCAGCCGACAAAGCGGATAACTGAACCAGGATGCATTCTGCGGCATCCCGCGTCGCGACACCCACCGGTTCCATACGCTGCACCCGGTGAAGTACGGCCAGTACCTCGTCCTCACCCACCAGCAATTCTGGTGCCAGGCTGGTGCGGATGTCCTGGATGCTGTCGGGCAGGAAGCCATCATCATCCAGTCCATATACGATCGCCTTGGCGATGCTGGTATCCACGGGGCTGAAATGTGAAAGGTTTACCTGCCACAGCAAGTGTTCCTGCAGGGAATCCGTGCCGGTATCGGCAATCTGTGGCTCCATGCCGTAGCTCTCGAATGAGCTGCGTTCTGCCCACTGTTCTTCGCCTGGACCGGCGACTTCCCAGTCAACGTTGTCTTTTTCCTCCGGGTGGTCAAAAACACTTTCGCCTGCTTTGGGGTCAAGATCGCCGGAATCCTGATCCTGGGTTGCGTCGGATTCATCCCGTTCCAGCAGTGGATTGGAGTCCAGGGCATCCTGGATATATTCACGAAGTTCGATCCGGTTGAGTTGCAACAGGCGGATAGCCTGTTGCAGCTGAGGCGACAAAGAGAGCTTCTGTGTGAGCCTGAGTTGGAGTGACTGGTCGGCCATTTTTTGGTCAGAGACTAAATTCTCTGCCCAGGTAAACATTGCGCACTTCGTCGTTGGCAAGAATTTCTGCGGGTTTACCTTCGGCGAGCACCTGGCCCTCATTTAGGATGTATGCGTGATCACAGATACCCAGGGTTTCCCTGACATTGTGATCCGTAATCAGGACTCCGATGTCCATTTTAGTCAGCTGTTTGACGATTTTCTGAATTTCAACCACGGAAATAGGGTCTATGCCTGCGAATGGTTCATCCAGCAATATAAACCTCGGACCAGCAGCTAAAGCCCTAGCGATTTCTGTGCGTCGGCGTTCCCCGCCAGAGAGACTGATGCCCATTTGGTTAGCAAGGTGCGAGATACCGAGGTCTTCCATCAATTGTTGCGCCATTTCTTTCCTACCGGACTCTCCCAGTTCGGAGCGCATTTCCAGTATGGCCATGATGTTATCTGCAACGCTCAGTTTGCGGAATATTGATGCATCCTGTGGCAGATAACCCACCCCGAGTCCGGCGCGGACGTTGACCGGTTCGTGTGTGACATCGACTCCATCAACAATGATTTTGCCGGCGCCAACAGAAATCAGGCCGACAATCATGTAAAAACAGGTTGTTTTACCTGCCCCGTTGGGCCCCAGCAAGCCAACGACTCTGCCGGGCTCAACCTGCATGGTCACGCCTCGAACGACGTCTCTTTTGCCGAATGATTTATGGAGATTTACCGCTTTGAGCATGTCACTGATTTGATCCCTGGCTTGGTTTTTCTTCGCTGTCGTAGCGGGTGTCGATGTCTGGTATGACTTCCGGATCCAGTTCGATACGAATCCGTCCATTGCCGTCACCCCCGTTACCCTCGAAGTGCTGCAAGTCCATGTTATAGATCAGCAATTCTCCGCTGACATGGTACTGGGGGTGAATGACCGTGGCAGCACCGGTCAAAGTAATAATACCGGTGGCGACCTCGTATTCGATTTTCAGCGCCTCTGCCTGGACCAGGCCTTCCTCTTCAATTTCCAGCTCGAGGTGAACGGGTTTGCCGGTCAAAACGACAGTGCGTACACGGCCATCCAATTTTTCAACTTCCGCGACATCGGCTTTAACCAACAATGAACCCTGGCGAATCACCACGTTGCCGTAAAGCACGGCTATGCCGTCACCTAGGGTGCCTTCTGTTGCATCGGCATCGATTTCCAGTGCTTGCTTCCGGTCGGATTCCAGGGCCATTAGCTGGCCGGACAGAACAAACAGGGCCAGGCCCGCCAGCATCTTCCTAAGGAATATCATAATGAGCTCGCACGTCCTTCAGCAGTTCAAAGTTGTTATTGATCATGTCCAGATTCATACCCAGGGCATCAAGCCGGTCGCCGTACTGGACAATGGTGACATACGATTCCGTGCTTGCCGTCCGCGGCGTTACTCTTAACATGACATCTCTGGTTTTAATATTGAGCGTTTCACCACTGATCTGGTTCAATCTCAGCATGTTTACATCGCCAATCAGCGAAATATATTCCCGGTCAGCGGTGATGATTGCAGACTCGGCGGTGATGTGCCACTGCTGATCAACCTGTTTTATGCGGATCTGGGGGCTTTCTAACGTGGCCACTTCACTTTGGGCGACTTTCCTGAGAAGTGGCGATGAGATTTGCAGGTTGATGTTTCCCTGCTTGTCGAGTAATTGGCCGTTGAAATCCCACAACGCGTAGTTCAACTGGGTGTCGAGTCGCGCCGGAGGTTGGTTAAGCGAGTCGGAAGAACTCTTCGGTAATAGCCAGGTAATGATTGCCAGAACGGTCAAGAAAATAATTCCATGCCTGGTTTTGCGCTTGATCACGGCTTAAACCCTGGTGCAATATTCGGCTTAAGAATCTCATCAAGCACTTTCTTTTCCAGTCCCTGCGCAGCCAGTATCAGGTTGCATATTTCGCGCACAGCACCCTTTCCGCCACTGTGGGATGTTACCCAGTGAACACTGTCCTTGTCGATTTTGTCGGCTTCGGGCTCGGTGACAGCTAGACCGACCCGCTACAA
>JAPUGI010000038.1 GCA_027292925.1 Gammaproteobacteria bacterium | reverse complement strand
AGACTGCTGGACGGCGATGATGAAGCCAGGTCAGCTGCCCGCAAACAAATTCAGGCAATATTGGGTAGCCATGACGCTGCAGACGATGAACAGCTTATTGCGGCTCTCCTTGATCGCCACGGAACCGGCAGGGTGCTGTTTAGAAATGTTCGTACTTCGGTCGAAGGTTTCACCCAGCGTATTGTCAAACCTAATTCCCTGCCCCTCCCGTCAAACTACCATGAAACTGAAAGTTACTTTCCTGAAACCGAGTGTGAAAATTGGACGGAGTATGACCCACGGGTTGCCTGGCTGAGTGAACTCATCTCAAGTTCCATGGAAAAATTTCTAGTGATATGTGCTAATCAACAGAGCGCCTTTGCCCTGGAGAAATACCTTAAAAACACCACCGTCATTCGCACCACCGTATTCCACGAAGGCATGGATCTTATCGCAAGAGATCGCTCAGCCAATTACTTTTCACAAACCTACAAGGGTGCACAAGTAATGATCTGTTCCGAGATTGGAAGCGAAGGCCGCAATTTCCAATTTGCAAGTCAGCTGGTGCTGTTCGACCTACCCCTGGGACCAGACTTACTCGAGCAAAGAATCGGCCGTCTTGACCGGATTGGGCAACCAAATGATGTGACAATTCATATCCCTTTCATGTCCCCATTCAGGTCGGAAAATTTATTTCGCTGGTATCACGAGGCGATGGACCTGTTTTCGGAACCCAATCCTGTTGGCCAATACATATTTGACGAGCTGTTCGAAACCTTCTCCACGACATCTGACATTGATACTTTTATCAGTCAGGCAAGTGCGATGAATTCGGAGCGCCGTGCAAGCCTGATCAAAGGTCGTGACCGATTGCTGGAATTGAATTCTCATCGTCGGCAAACGTCTTCAGTGATCGTTGAGGATGTTGCCAAGTTTGAAGGCGGTAAGGAACTCGAACATTACATGGAGATGTCGTTTGATGCGTTTGGCCTCGAGTCGGAACCGCTCGGGGACGGCGTCCACTGCATCAAACCTACCGAATCCATGATTCGTCATATATCGGTAAGCATTGAAACGCTGGATCACTTCCATTATCCAGAACTGCCCGAAGAAGGTATTTCCATCACTTACGACAGAGACACCGCCCTCGCCAGAGAAGATGTGGGATTTTTTACCTGGGAGAATCCCATGGTGCAACAGGCGCTGGATGTGGTGCTCTCGGATATCACTGGAAACAGTACTATGGTTGCTATCAAACATTCAGCTCTAAAAACAGGCACCCTGCTGGTTGAAGTCCTGCACGTGGTCCATTGCGTCGCACCAACGGAAATAATGGCCGATCGTTACCTCCCCCCGTTGGTCGTACGCTCATTGATCACTCCGGAGATGGATGACATTTCAGAATCGTTTGAATTTAGCGAGTTTGAAGACATGCTGGACATTCCACCAGCCACGCTGCACAAGATCCTGGACTCACAAATCAGCGGCTTAAAGGAAATGTTAGCAGAAGCTCAGACGCTGGCTATGAAAAAGTTGGCGACACTAGTTGATTCGGCAATGAACAAGATGATACGTTCCATGAACATGGAAATCGATAGGCTCAAACACCTGATGAAAGTAAATAACAATGTGCGGCCGGAAGAACTGGAGTTCCTGAATCTCAGGAAAGAACTCCTGACCGAGGCGATTAACGGAGCGGACATGAGAATGGATGCAATACGGGTCATTGTCGCGGCATAGGAGGCTTCTGTAGAATAACCTCTTTTCACAATTCGAGGCTATAACGTATGTCAGCAATGGTGATGGTTGGCGCAGGCCACGCGGCGGGACAAGCAGCGGCTACTCTTCGCCAGGCGGGATATGAAGGGGAATTGATAATCCTGGGTGATGAATCCCACCCACCCTATCAGCGACCACCACTATCCAAACAATACTTATCCGGGGAGCACGGCCTGGAAAAAGTTTATCTGCGCCCGGAAAAATTTTATGCGGACAGGAATATTGATCTTCGCACCGATACCTCAGTCATCAAAATTGATCCGGCAAACAAATCAGTCACCACTTCCGGCGGTAACACCATCGACTATGAAAAGCTGTTGATTGCAACCGGTAGCCGTCCAAGAAAACTGGGTATAGAAGGTAGCGATCTAGAGGGCGTCCATTACTTACGCACCATTGCCGATGTCGATGTTATCAGTACCGCAATGAAGAGTGCCACGAATGTTTGTATCGTAGGTGGTGGCTACATCGGTCTTGAAGTGGCCTCTGTGGCAGTAGTTTCAGGTTTGCAGGTCAATGTCCTTGAAATGGAAGAGCGCATATTGCAACGCGTAACTACACCTGAAATGAGTGAGTTTTACCACGACCTGCATACCGGACGCGGGGTTGCGATTCACGTGAATACCGCCTGTTCCGGTTTTGAAGGTGACGGTCATGTCGAACGTGTAGTTTGCGGTGAAACGTCTATTGACACTGATCTCGTGATCGTCGGTATCGGCATTATTCCCAATACCGAGTTAGCAAGCGACGCTGGGCTCACCTGCGATAACGGTATTGTCGTCGATGATCATTGCGTAACGTCTGATCCTAACATCTTTGCTGCCGGTGACTGCACCAATCACCCTAACCCGATACTTGATCGCCGGTTGCGCCTCGAGTCGGTGCCCAATGCCATGGAGCAGGCAAGAACTGCCGCGGCAAACATGGCAGGCGGCGATAAGTCCTATGCCGCTGTCCCATGGTTTTGGTCTGATCAATATGAATTGAAGTTGCAGATGGTTGGTTTCTCTTCAGACGGCGACGTGCAGGTTGTACGAGGTAATAAGGCGACTAACAAATTCGCCGTATTTTATATCAGCAACGGCGCGATAGTTGCCGTAGACGCTATTAATAGTCCCCGTGAATTTATGATCGCTAAGCAACTATACGGAAAACAGGTAGATGTTTCTCAACTGGCAGACGTTAATTTTGATTTGAAAAACCTTTTACAAAAGTAGTCTGGCCCGTAAAGAACTTGGAGGCTCGCCGAACAAACGCTTACAGGCGCGGCTGAAGTTCGCCGCGTCCTGATAACCAAGCCGATGACCAATTTCAAGCAAGGGTAATTGTTCCCTGCAAATAAGTCGTTGGATTTGTTCGCGTAACAATTCATCCCTGACCCTCTGGAATGTAGTGCCACACTCTTTGAGTTTCCTGATCAACGTGCGTTTGGAAACGCCCAGAGTATCGGCGATATGGATGGCATTAGGGATGGGTGACCTTGGAGTTGCTTCATTCACTCTCATTTCATAGGCAGCGGACAGGCTATTTTTTACTCTCGCTAATGTGGGATCTTCCTTCATCAATGAGAGAATCGCTTCGCATTGCGCGATACTAGATTGATAAACCGTTTCATCGTGAAGCGCGGACACCACCATTCCCACGGAACCCGGTACCTCCAACATCAAATCATCGGCTGAAAATAAATATCCCCCATGCAACCAACGCGCATAGGAGACGCTGTTTTCCTGCTCAGGAAACGGAAAGTGCCACAAGGTAGGCGCACTGCTGGCCCCGGTGGACTCAATGTATGACTGGAAAATCATGCTAAGGGTCTCACTCATTCGCCGGACGTAAGGCCTCACCTTCTCATCTAATTTTAACCTCACCTTGATGGAATCGTTGGCAGTAATAATACTGCTCTGCGCATAGCAGGCGCGCGTGCGAATATAACGAGAAAGAAAGACGAGACCATCGCGGACAGTGGGTGCGGACATAGCGCCAAATCCAAGGGCTCCGTGGCTAGCAATACCTAGGCGGTGTCCGAAGCTGAATCCCCAATCCTGCTGGTCATTCCAACGGGTAAATCTGTCGAGGATGGCGAGAAAATCATCGAATGGAAAAAATTCTTTTTTTTCAATAACTTCCAGGCTTATATTAAGGTTATACAGGAGGTCTTCCCCCGCCTGCAAGGCATCCCGCACCATCATAACCGCGTAAGCTGTCGGCATTTCCTGCATAAAATCAACACCGTCCTATTGATCTTTTGTCACTAAATGACAAGAATAGTGACACATATGACGATTCGCGACAACAGCATACCTCTATATGATGTGCGGCAGTCGACGAAAAGAATTGGAGAAGAAGTGCTATGCCTAAAGTGACGTTTATCGAGCATAACGGTACAGAACATGTTATCGAAGGAGATATTGGTGACAGCCTGATGTCTCTGGCGACCGGTAACCTTGTACCTGGTATTGATGCGGATTGCGGTGGAGAGTGCTCCTGTGCGACTTGCCATTGCATTGTTGACGATGCGTGGATAGAAAAAGCTGGGCAACTATCAGAGACAGAAGAGTCCATGCTGGACCTCAATCCTGACAGGGAGAGTAATTCCCGGTTGAGTTGCCAGATCCCTCTAACCGAGGAACTCGATGGCATCGTGGTCCAGTTGCCCGAATTTCAATATTAAAATCCAAGAGCCTAAAACAAGGAGTACACCCATGAGTGAAGCAGTGATCGAAAAGCTCGATCTTACGAAGGCAGATCCGTGGTCAGTTCCGCTCGACAAAATCAATGTCAGCGAGCCAGCCTTGTTTGAAACCGATACTCATTGGGGCTACTTCGAACGACTTCGTAAGGAAGATCCTGTTCACTTTTGCGAAGAAAGCCTGTTTGGATCCTACTGGTCAATAACCAAGTTCAATGACATCATGCAGGTGGAGAAAGCCCACAAGATTTTTTCTTCGGAAGATGGTATCACCCTGGCGGACCGTCCAGTCGAATTCACAATGCCAAATTTCATTTCGATGGATCCTCCCAAGCATGATGTGCAACGCATGGCTGTAACTAATGTCGTTGCCCCACTAAACCTCGCCAAACTGGAACCCATTATCCGCGAACGAGCGGGAAAGATTCTGGACAGCTTACCCATTGGAGAAGAATTCAACTGGGTTGATCTGGTGTCAATTGAACTAACCACACAGATGCTGGCTACCTTGTTCGACTTTCCATTTGAAGAGAGACGTAAACTCACCTACTGGTCCGACATGGCTACCAGTGGTGAGCTGGCAGGTGGTCCTACACCAGAGCCCGTACGCCGTGCGGCATTGCTGGAATGCCTTGAAGTGTTTACGGGACTTTGGAACGAACGTATTAATAATGACCCTGGTGATGACATCGATTTAATATCAATGATGGCACACAACCCCGACACCCAGAACATGGATCCTATGGAATACCTGGGTAACCTCATTCTGTTGATTGTCGGTGGCAATGACACTACCCGTAATTCCCTTTCCGGTGGGGTGTACTTCCTTAACGAATTCCCGGGCGAGTACGACAAGCTTCGAGCTAACCCCGGACTGATTCCAAAGATGGTGCCTGAAATTATTCGTTTCCAGACTCCACTCGCCTATATGCGTCGCACCGCGATGGAAGATACAGTTGTTGGTGGCAAGACCATTAAGAAAGATGACAAGGTCGCCATGTGGTATGTCTCGGGCAATCGTGATGAAGAAGTCATCGATCGTCCGAACGAATTTATTATAGACCGGGCTACGCCACGCCATCATCTGTCATTTGGTTTTGGAATTCACCGCTGCATGGGTAATCGTCTCGCTGAAATGCAACTGCGTACCGTGTGGGAGGAAATCCAAAAGCGATTCGAGAGCGTGGAAGTTGTCGGCGAACCTGTTCGCGTGCTATCCAGTTTCGTTAAGGGGTATTCGGAGTTACCTGTGAAACTCCATGCGAAAACCTGAAGCTCGCGTTTATTACCGCACCGATCCTCCTGAGGTGGTTCTGCAGAAAGACGGAAAAGACGTTTTGTCTTACAAGAGCGTGGACGATCTCGTGGAAACTCATATCAAAGGTTTGCTGGCTATACAGGAACGGGATGGCAAAGCTGTTCTTGATCTGCTAAGAAAATATCGCACCCCTTCCGACATCAACAAATCTTAGTTACATGCGACGCTTCAAACTGTTTCATGAAACGATCTATGACTTCCAGAGCGAAGTCACACTGGGCCCACACAAACTATTGATACGCCCTCGTGAAGGTCATGATATTCGTATAGAGAGTTCGACCCTTAACATCACGCCAGTTGCTACCGTGAAATGGTACAGGGATGAACTGGACAACTCGGTCGCTATCACCAGGTTCACAAAGCCAACGCACCAGCTAAAAATCGTTAGTGAAGTAGTGATACAGCATTACGATGAGTGGCCACTGGATTTTCTTGTTGAAGACTACGCAGTCCAATATCCTTTCGCTTACGAGCATGAAGAACACCGGGCACTTTCGCCCTATTTGCATTGTAAACAAGATCATAGCCAGCTATTTGAAGATTGGCTGGCACAATTCAATCGGCCCGGGTCTATTGAAACATATTCCTTGCTGAGCCAGATCAGCGAGGTCATCGGATCCGAAAATCAATATCGGGTTCGTGAAGAACCCGGCGTGCAATCTCCTGCGCAGACATTGCAAACAACCTCAGGCTCCTGCCGTGACTATGCCTGGCTATTCATGTGTGCCGCAAGAAGACTCGGATTGGCGACTCGATTTGTCAGTGGTTACCTGCACGCACCAGCGACAGAACTGGACTACGGATCTACCCATGCCTGGGCTGAAGTTTATTTACCCGGTGCGGGCTGGAAAGGTTTTGACCCAACCATAAGGCAAATTACCGGCTGCCACCACATCCCCACCGCGGTTTCTATTTTACCGGAAGCAATACCACCCGTTTCCGGCCGCTTTACTGGTCCCAAAGGTGAGAACCCAAACCTTGGGGTTCGAGTCAGGGTGCAGTCAGTTTGACATCAGGTCAACTGAGACCCGCATGGCATTGTAAGTTGGCAGGGGACCAAACTGGTGGAAAATTGAACAATCCGCAGCATCGCGACCGTAGGCAATTGCGACTCTTCCTCCTTTCAACTCTTCCTGGCTTGAGTCGAATGTATACCACCTGTTCCCGACGTATGCTTCAAACCAGGCATGGAGGTCCATTGGCTCAAGGCCATACAGGTAACCCACTACCATTCGTGCCGGGATGCTGATACTTCGGCAATAGGCGATACCCAAATGCGCGAGATCCCGACAAACTCCGTATCCCTGCTTTTGTACTTCAACTGCAGATAACGGGACGTCACTGCTGCCAGGCGTAAACGGAAAATTGTCCCTGATCCAGCTAGTGATGGTATCGACCTGGTCGTAGCCCAAACGCGCTCCAGACACTATTTTTTTCGCAGCTGCTCCCAGCCTGTCTGATTCACAATACCTCGTTGGTACCAGGTACGCCAAAACCTGTTCCGGCAGATCCTGCACATTAACGAATGGTGCGCCGGGAAATTGATCTATCACATCCGCGGTCTCAACGATGGCGGACGTATTAATCTTGAATTCGACTGCTGGTGCGACGAGCCGTTGGCACAAGTTGCCAAAAATATCAGAATACTCAACCACAGAAACCGGGTGCGAGAAAGTATATTCCTCACTTGATATCCACTGAGACACGCCACTTTGTGGACGAAGCATCAAAATGAGTGGCGTCGCCACAGCAAGATGTAGTTCAAGCTCACAGGAAGCACGAACCCGCATTTATCGGCACTCATTACCAGAAGGACTTACAATTAAGCATGCGCATCCCAATTATTGCAATCGGTCCGTTGCAACCCCTGTCACACGCCTCAAGCAGAATGTTTCACAATAAACTCACCAACGATGGAATTAAGTTCCATAGGCCATCAAGGTTTCGTCTGTCGCATTTACCAGGCTGCCTCTATATTATCGCTGCAACTAGGGTCAAAAAAAATACGTTCTATGCCTTCCAGCCTTAAACTCGACCAGGTAAGCAAATCATTCGGGAATCACCTGGTGGTTGACAGTATCTCCGCTTCCATCCCTGAAGGATCCATTTATGGATTCCTCGGACCCAATGGGGCCGGTAAAACCACGATGATTCGCATGATAATGAGCATTCTCTATCCGGATACGGGTGCAATCACCGTCCTCGGGTCTCCAAATCCGGAATCTGTTAAAGGCCTACTTGGTTACTTGCCTGAAGAAAAAGGTTTGTACAAGAAAATGAAAACTGCAGAACTCGTGACCTATTTCGGTCGACTAAAGGGCATGCAAAAACACGCGGCACGCAGGAAAGCACTTGAACTGCTAGAGCAGTTCGGTCTCCTCCATTGTGCAGAGCATAGATGCGATACGCTTTCGAAAGGGATGGGACAAAAAGTGCAAATTCTCTCGACGCTAATGCACGACCCGCAACTGCTTATTCTGGACGAACCTTTCTCTGGTCTTGACCCAATCAACGTGGAAGTGGTCAGAGAAGTTATCCTGGACCTAAAACGCCGAGGAAAAACCGTCATATTTTCCACCCACGTGATGGAACAAGCCGAACAAATCTGTGATTTCATCCTGCTTATTAACGAGGGTAAAAAATTATTGGACGGTTCAATTGCCGATGTTAAAAAAGGCAGCCAACAAACAATCAGCATCGAATACCAAGGTAATCCGGATGCCTTTAAGATGGAAGGAATAATACGTATCAATGATATGGGTAAACGGGCTGAGATATCTATCGACGATCAGGCTGACCCCCAGTTGATCATGAAGAAACTGCTTGAGAACCTGGAAGTCCGTTCCTTCTCAATTAATGAGCCTTCGCTGCATGAAGTGTTTGTCCGCACCATCGGCAGGTCTGCCGAATGACGCCTGCATTTCTTGTTGCCGAAAGGGAATACCTGGAAAACATCAGGACCAAAGGATTCTGGATAGGCATCTTCATGTTGCCCCTCATGTTACTCATGTTTGCAGTGGTGCCTTTCATCGTTGAATCTACACGAGAAGCCAAACGCTACGCCGTGATCGATGAATCCGCCTGGCTTTTATCAGTCGTACAACGCCAAATCGAAGCCGAAGACCTGGCAGAATTTTTTAGAGCCATCAGCGGTTCTTCACAAAAAGCCATCAGCGGTTCTTCAGCAAAAGCAGATACTTCCCTGCCTCAAGCATTACTGGAATTCAACCTGATCCTGTCGCAGCTGGACGATCGGCAGTTGATTGAAGTTGCTTCAAGAATTCTGGAAGCCCGGGAACTTACCCCGGAAGCGATAAATCTATCGGAAGTAGCGGAGTCCTACATTACCCTATACGGTCCGCAAATAGCGGATTGGTGGTCCAGTCGTTCCCTGGCTTCCCGGGCACTTTATTCTCCAAGAATTTCGACCAACCATTTCATTTTTCAAGATGAAGAAAAAACAATTCCGCAGCTCAACCAACTAATCCAGAAAAACAAGCTTTTTGCATACTTTGTTATCGGTCCGGACCCGGT
>JAPUGI010000379.1 GCA_027292925.1 Gammaproteobacteria bacterium | reverse complement strand
TCGAACAGGCTAAAGACAAGATCATGATGGGTGCAGAACGTAAAAGCATGGTCATGTCTGAGAAAGAGAAGAGAAACACTGCGTTTCATGAAGCGGGCCATTGTATTGTTGGCTATCTGGTTCCCGAGCATGATCCAACCTATAAAGTAACGATAATACCAAGGGGTCTGGCGCTTGGAGTTACCATGTTCCTGCCTGAAGAAGATCGTTACTCAATGACCAAGCGATCTATCCACGGTCAGATATGTGCCTTGTACGGTGGTAGAATCGCCGAAGAATTAACTCTAGGACCTGACGGGATAACAACTGGAGCTGCTAACGACATAGAAAAGGCGACCAAGATGGCTCGCGCGATGGTGACGAAATGGGGCTTGTCAGAGAAGTTAGGTCCTTTGATGTATGAAGAGGAAGACGAGCAAGTGTTTCTCGGTATGTCTGCAGGAAGCAATCGTCTGCATGTATCAGGAGAAACTGCAAAAAAGATTGATGAAGAAGTACGTGCGATCATTGATGATTGCTACGCTACTGCTAAAAAATTACTTGAAGAAAACCGCGACAAGCTAGATGCAATGGCAGAAGCGCTGTTGGAATACGAAACCATAGGTCGTACTCAAATTGATGACATCATGGCTGGTCGTGAACCTAGTCCACCGGAAGGATGGAACGACAATGAGGATCAACCGGTAGCCGGTTCTGAACCAGGGGAAGATCAAAAACCCCGACCAGCGGGTCCGGTTGGCGACCCTGCCGCAGATCACTAATTGCTAAATAGCGAAGGGCTGGTTCGATCAGCCCTTTTTTTATCAGCTTTTTTTATTAAAGCATGTCCAGACTAATATCCCTGCTAGATGAATCCCGTCCATTGGTCATGGGAATACTTAATGTCACTCCGGATTCATTTTCTGATGGAGGCCAGTTTCTCTCACCGTCGGCTGCGCTGCAGCAGGTCGACAGGATGATCCAAGGAGGGGCCGACATTATTGATGTCGGCGGTGAATCAACTCGACCCGGTGCACAAGATGTTTCGCCCGAAGTAGAAATGGAAAGAGTGCTACCGGTCATAAAAGGAATAAGAGAGCAATCTGATATCTGTATTTCTGTAGATACCAGCACACCTGAAGTGATGCTGGGAACCGCAGATATGGACGTGGATATGATAAATGATGTGCGAGCATTACGCAGGGATGGTGCCATGATGGCGGCATCGGAAACTGGTTTACCAGTATGTCTGGTGCACATGAAAGGTAACCCCCTGACCATGCAGATGGAGCCGCACTATGAGAACCTGTTACAGGAAATCAATGACTTCTTTCTGGAAAGAATTGGAGCTTGTAACAAAGCAGGGATTAGCAGAAACCGGATACTGCTTGATCCTGGTTTTGGCTTCGGAAAAACTCCCGAACACAATTTACGACTAATCAACAAATTGGCAAGTTTCAGGGAGCATGGGTTGCCGTTGTTGGTGGGGTTATCGAGAAAGAGTACCATAGCCAGGATAACTGATGATCAGTTGATGGGAAGTGTCGCCGGTGCCCTTCTAGCGATTGCGGGCGGCGTCAAAATTGTTCGTGTACATGACGTGGCTGAAACTGTCAGCGCGTTGAAAGTTTCAAGTGCTGTAAGAACAGAATCCCTGGAAGAAAAAATATGAAAACAAAAAACTATTTTGGTACCGACGGTATCAGGGGAAAGGTTGGAGAAGATCCGATTACGGCCGAGTTCATGCTTAGACTTGGTTGGGCCGCTGGCAAAGTTTTTTCACGGCAGGGTCGCGGCAGGATTCTTATTGGCAAAGATACTCGTATTTCAGGTTATATGTTTGAATCTGCCCTTGAAGCGGGACTAGCCTCAGCGGGAATTGATGTAATGCTACTCGGTCCGATGCCAACACCCGCCATCGCATATTTGACCAGAACATTTAACGCAAATGCTGGAATTGTCATCAGTGCATCCCACAATCCCTACTACGACAATGGCGTAAAGTTTTTCTCAGGTGACGGGGAAAAACTGGATGATGAAATCGAATTTGCCATCGAACAGGAACTGGATTCGACCATGCGGATGGTGGAATCGAAACGCATTGGCAAGGTTACGAGAATCGACGATGCAGCGGGTCGCTACATTGAATTCTGTAAGAGCTGTTTCCCATCTGAATACAATCTAAAGGGGAGAAAGATAGTTGTCGATTGTGCTCACGGGGCCACCTACCACATAGCGCCAAGTGTTTTCAGGGAGTTGGGTGCACAGGTCATTGAAATTGGAGTGGATCCTGATGGTTTTAATATAAATCAGGAAGTCGGATCGACAACACCTGAAGTCCTCGCTGAGAAGGTACAACGAGAAGAAGCAGACTTTGGCGTAGCACTCGATGGAGATGGTGATCGCGTGATCATGGTTGATCACATGGGAGAAGTAGTTGACGGTGATGAGTTGTTGCTAATCATTGCGGTCTGGCGAAAGCAATGCGGATCACTCGATGGGGGCGTGGTCGGCACGCTGATGAGTAACTTCGGTTTGGAAAAAGCACTTCAGAATGAAAAAATCCCCTTTGTCCGTGCGGCTGTTGGGGACCGCTATGTATTGGCGGAGTTGCAGGATCGAAATTGGAAGGTAGGCGGAGAGTCTTCTGGGCATATCATTTGTCTCAACCTGACGTCTACAGGTGATGGGATCATTTCTGCGTTGCAGGTGATGGCTGCGATGGAAAGTCTGGGTAGGAATTTACACGAGATAAAAAAGATGATGGAAAAATATCCTCAGCGAATGATCAACGTGAAGTGTAAGCAAGGGACATCAATTGAGTCCGCGGGGCCAGTAAACAATGCTGTGAAAGCGACTGAGAAGAAATTGAATGGGAAAGGACGGGTCCTGCTTCGGCCTTCAGGTACAGAGCCCGTAGTCCGGGTAATGGTGGAAGGAGAGGATCGCGTGCTGGTTGAAGAGCTGGTGAAAGACCTGGCCGAAGTTGTTGAGCAGGCATTAGGTTAAGCGCTCCACTAGTTTGAGGACTCTTAAAGAATTGAAACTTGATATCAAAGCCGTTAATATTTGCCGCCTTTTTGAGAGCCCTCAGCTAACAAAGAGCCCTCAGCTAACAAAGAACCTTCAGCTAACAAAGAGCCCTCGGCTAACAAAGAGCCCTCAGCGCCTTTGCAAGCAGGTCAGGTTGTGAGAACCCCACTGATTGCAGGTAACTGGAAGATGAATGGGACGAAGGCTGCTATTTCCGATCTCGTGACCCGGCTGGTGGCAGGTGAACTTGGAAACGTACAGACACTGGTGTTTCCGCCGTTCGTTTTTCTCGACCAGGTTAGTCGGGAACTGCAAGGAAGTTCTATCGGGCTAGGTGCGCAGAATGTTGATTGGCGAGAACAGGGCCCGTTAACGGGCGAGATTGAAGCCTCCATGTTAAAGGAGGTTGGTTGTAATTTTTGCCTCGCAGGACATTCTGAGAGACGGCAATTGTTTGCCGAAACAGATAAGCAGGTCGCCAACAAATTCAAGACCTGTATTGAAAGCGATCTGACACCCATACTATGTATTGGTGAGACATTACAACAAAGGCAGGCGGGTCAAACGATGGATGTAGTGGCCAGCCAGGTTCGCGCCGTGTTAGATGCTGTTGGAATTTCCGGAATCGCCGGGGGTATTATCGCCTATGAGCCCGTTTGGGCCATTGGAACCGGTGAAAGTGCTTCGCCGGAGCAGGCAGATGAAATACATGGCAACATTCGCCAGATGCTGAAGCGACAGGATCCGGAAACAGCTGAAAATATGCGGATTCTGTATGGTGGTAGTGTTAATCGGGAAAATGCGGCCGGACTTTTCCTGAAGGAAAATATAGACGGAGCCCTGGTTGGTGGGGCTTCACTTGTAAGTGATGATTTTTTGATGATCTGTATGGCTGCAGCCGATACGATGGAAGGTTGAGATGGATTTAGAAATTGTTGAAACATTGGTGCTCGTAGTCCATGTGTTGGCTGCGCTGTCGATTATTGGCCTGGTATTACTACAACAAGGCAAAGGCGCGGACATGGGTTCCGGTTTTGGTGGTGGGGCGTCCTCTACTGTGTTCGGTAGTGGCGGTGCAGGGAGCTTCCTTTCAAAAACAACCACGACAATTGCCATTACGTTTTTTCTAACCAGTTTTGGTCTTGCCTTTTTCGCAAAAGAAAAATCCATTGCTGCACGTGATCTTGGCTTACCCGAAGTTATCCAGCAGGCGCCGACCCAGGCAGAATTACCAGATTTGCGGACACAGGTGGACTCGGAACTCCCGGAATTGGAAGCTAATGATTCGGAAATACCGGAGAATTAGAGAAACCTGTTTATGCCGAAGTGGTGGAATTGGTAGACACGCTACCTTGAGGGGGTAGTGGGGGAAACCCCGTGGAGGTTCAAGTCCTCTCTTCGGCACCATAGTTTACGGCTTTGCGAAGCAAAACGTGAACGCCGACAGCATTTTCTGCGAAGCAGAAATTGCGAGAGGCAGGTTTGGTACGGCGCTCCATCCCTGCCGTGGAGGCCGGGACGCTTACGCGGCCCGACCTGACCGTCAATTCCTCTCTTCCTCCGGAACGCCGGACCGTCCGGATTCATGGCTTTGCAAAACTTTTAGGAGCAAGTTGACCCTTTGTTGCCACAACCCTATAATTCGCCCCCGTGTTGTTGCGGGGTGGAGCAGTCTGGTAGCTCGACGGGCTCATAACCCGGAGGTCGTAGGTTCAAATCCTGCCCCCGCTACCACAGGTTTTTGGTTTTTGGCCCCTTTTGAGGGGC
>JAPUGI010000378.1 GCA_027292925.1 Gammaproteobacteria bacterium | reverse complement strand
TCACTAGGTTCAAGATGACAGAGATCTTTCACTACGTTCAAGATGACGAGATCTTTCACTAGGTTCAAGACGACGGAATCCGCAACGGCCTTAACCTGACCCAACCGGATTCAATGTCTGTGAGCCCCGTGTCATAACCCTCTTCACCGGGCATTACAACGACCCGGGTACCCGGAAGGACGCGCGCAAGTTCATCAATCTGATTTGCAGCCGCAGATTCAATCACTTGTCGGGCTGAATCAAACAATGCCAGGTTTTTCACCATTCTCAATGTCGGGCTCATCAGCACCATTTCTTCCGCTTCTACCCGGCGCAATATTTCCTTTGGCGAAATCCATTTTGAATGTACCAGTTCACCATCGTCATGAATCGGAGTTTGATTGGTGGGTATACGGGCAATAAAGAAACGGGCATCAAACCGGCGGGGCGGACCAGCAGGCGTGATCCATCTCGCGATGTAATGCATCTCGCCAGCGTCCATGATCAGGTTTTCATCTTTTATTATTTCGATAAAGTTTCTATTTGAATCATTAATATCATCTCGATGTTGTTGAAATCGTTTTTCAACATCCGGATTTGAGAGATCCAATGGTTGAAGCGTGTCTTTTTGGAGGGCAAGGAGAATTCCTGCTTCTTCAAATGCTTCCCTGATGGCAGCTATGTAGTAAGCAAGGCCGCCGACCTGCAGCCCCATCAACCTGCTGGCTTCTGCATCACTTCGATGAATGCTAATCGCCTGAAATTCAGCAGAATCATCGGTAGCATCGACGGAGCCGCCGGGGAAAACCCACATGCCACCGGCAAATATTGTATTGGCGTGCCGCTCCATCATGAAGACCTGCAGGTCCGGTCTGTCATCAATGAGCATCACAGTGGCAGCGGGCCTGATTTGGACTTGTTCCGGATCATAGTCATTCATCTTGTTGAAGCTACCATAGATGCAATTTCCGGGTAAACATGCAAAATAGTCGGTACAAGACAGGAGAATTTTGTGAGATCAAGCGCGATCACCATTGCCATAATTGTATTGTCCTTTAATGCGTTTGCAGAAATGGAAATTCTCCTCAAGGATGGAAGCCGCATCCGAGGGGAAGTCCAATCGATGCAAAATGAGTTGTACGAGATCCGTACTGAATCGATGGGCACTATTCAATTGGACAGCAGTCAGATACAAAGCATGACAACCGTCGGCGTTCTAATTCCTGGTGATTCCTCTTCAGCTGATACTTCCGTGTTATCTCAAACAGCAGTTGACTCGGTTAAATCAAGCATTGTGAACAGCCCGGGTGTGATGAGTATGATAATGGAGTTGCAGAATGATCCCCAGATAAAAGCCGTTCTGGCAGATCCAGAAATCATGCGGGCTGTGCAGAACCTTGACCTGCAGACTCTGAGCAATAATCCGAAGATCAAGGCTTTGATGGACAATTCCAAAATCAAGCGTATTCACAGCGCTGTGAATTGAGTTTTAGCTAGTTCTTGTCCAGTAATTGTTCGGCGACCCTGGATGTCTGAGAGATTACTTTTTTCAAAACCGCTATTACATTCTAGGAATCTCGCGAAGAATCGCTTGTGCCCGGCTGGGGGACCTTTACTTCGTAAGGCTATTAGATTGGCCAGGGATGGCCAATCCGTACCATGGACGGTTCGCCTGGAGAAGGGAAGGTCCCCCAGCCGGGCGCAGTGATGGAACTCGTCTTAATGATTTTTGGACGGGAACTAGTTAGTGTCGCGAAAGAAGCGATTTAAGGTAACGTCCGGTGTCTGATTTCTTGACCTTCATCACCTGTTCCGGCTTTCCTTCAGCGATAATTTTCCCACCTTCAGGTCCACCGCCTGGTCCGAGATCAATGATCCAGTCCGCAGTCTTGATGACATCAAGATTGTGTTCGATTACAACGACAGTATTTCCAGCGTCAACCAGCCGATTCAGCACGATGAGTAACTTGCGCACATCATCAAAATGCAGTCCTGTCGTAGGTTCATCCAGGATATAAAATGTTCTGCCGGTGGCGATCTTGGAAAGCTCACGGGCTAATTTTATTCGTTGCGCTTCACCACCGGACAGCGTTGTTGAAGGCTGGCCAAGATGCAGATAGTCCAGCCCGACATCCACCAACAACTGCAACTTGATGCGAATTTTTGGATGTTCCGAGAAATGGTCAACCGCTTCCGCCACAGTCAGTGCCAGGATGTCTGAAATGGATTTGTTCTTGTACCTGACTTCGAGTGTAGCGTCGTTGAATCGCTTGCCTTCACAGTCTTCACACTTGACGAATACATCGGCGAGAAAGTGCATCTCAATTTTGCGAACGCCATCGCCCTGGCAGGTTCCACATCGGCCGCCTTTGACATTGAACGAAAATCGGCCAGGTTTGTAACCACGCATCCGTGAGCCAGGTAACATGGAATAGAATTTACGAATTTCATCAAATACCTTGATATAGGTGACGGGATTACTTCGAGGCGTTCTTCCAATAGGGCGCTGGTCAATGGCGACCACCTTGTCCAGTTGTTCAAGACCTATGATCTGATCATGGGCACCGATACGTTTGGTGGAGTTATGAAATTGCCTTGCCAGCGCAGGGTGCAAGATATCGTTCACCAGTGTGGACTTACCGGCACCGGAAACCCCGGTCACGGCAATCATTATTCCCAGTGGGAATTCGATATCCAGGGCTTGCAGATTGTTGGCGCTTGCGCCGAGAACCTTGATTGCACCGTTTCGCTGGCGCCGTTTGGAAGAATATTCGATTGCCTTTTTACCCGACAGATAGTTCCCGGTTATCGAACTTTGTTTTTTCTCAAGGCTTTTTGGTGTACCTGCGTGCACGATGTTACCGCCACGGATACCAGCACCTGGGCCGAAGTCGACAACGTAATCGGCGCTGCGAATTGTTTCCTCGTCGTGCTCGACAACAACAACGGTATTACCTATGTCGCGCATTCTTAGAAGCGTGCCGAGAAGTTTCTTGTTGTCACGCTGATGTAGTCCAATGCTGGGTTCATCAAGGATGTAAATGACGCCGGATAATTCCGAGCCTACCTGACTGGCCAGGCGAATGCGTTGCGATTCACCTCCTGAAAGGGAAGGGCCAAGGCGGTCCAGCGACAGGTAAGAGAGACCCACAGAATTGAGGAAATTAAGGCGGTTGCAGATTTCCTTCAACACCTCTGCTGCAATTTCACCGGCGGCGCCAGGTAGATTGAGATTGCGGAAGAAGTCATGCGTTTTGTCGATTGTCCAACTGGATATACCGACGATAGTCTGTCCGGCCACCTGAACCGCTGCACTTTCAGCGCGTAGTCGCACCCCGCCGCAGGTAGTGCAGGGGGTACTGGCCAGAAACTGGGAATACCAGCGCTTCATGCCATCCGAGCGGGTATTGCGAAAACGGCGCATCATCCGATTCATCAATCCTTCATAGCGGGAATTGCTGGTGCCGTGTCTGCCCCAGCTGATTTTGTACCTGGCGTCTCCAGTACCAGTCATCACTATGCTTTGCTGTGTTTTGGTTAGTTTTCTCCAGGGTTTGTCCATAGGAATCTTCAGGTACTTGAAGACCTGGCGATGGTACATGGAACCCATCGAGTTTTTTTCCTCATCAATCCTGCCGACGGGTTTCAATGCCCCGCCGCGCAGGGACAGATTCCTGTCCGGCACCAGCAGGTCCGGGTCGAATGCAACCTGTGTTCCCAGTCCATTGCAATCGTGACACATACCCTGGGGACTGTTGAATGAAAACGACTGCGGTGTCAAAGGCGGAAAAGAAATACCACAGTGACCGCAGGAAAGGTGTTCGGAGTAGATCTGATCGCCTGCATTTTCTGTATTGGCGATGAGCATTCCGTTTCCTAAGGCGAGTGCTTGTTCTACAGATTCAGTTAACCTTTCCGCGATATCTTCCTTCATTACCAATCGGTCGATGACGGCTTCAACGGTGTGCTTCCTGCGTTTATCCAGTGCTTCAATTTCCTCGCTACGAACGATTTCCCCATCGACCCGCAGGCGGACGTATCCCTGGGCGCGG
>JAPUGI010000377.1 GCA_027292925.1 Gammaproteobacteria bacterium | reverse complement strand
GCGTCCGCATTCCCTGGCAGTGTCTCTGGCGAGTTGAAGCAATTCTTCGGAAATACCACGAGCCGGGAAAAAGCCGTCTCCAATTCTCCCGGCGCGCCGGGCAGCAGCCCTGGAATGTCCACCAAAGAGAATCGGCACATTGCCGTTCACCGGTTGTGGTCTGCAATACGCCCCCTTGAACTGAACGAATTGACCGTTGAAGGTGGGTGCCTCGTCCGACCAGAGCACTCTCATCGCCGCGATGTATTCATCAGTCCTTGGCGCGCGTGTCGCGAAGTCAACACCAAGTGCATCAAACTCCTCGGCCAGCCAGCCGACACCAATGCCAATAATGATTCGTCCCGCGGACATGACATCGAGTGTTGCTATCTGTTTGGCGGTGATAACGGGATTGTGCTGGGGCAGGATGAGGATGCCAGTACCCAGCTTAATGGTGGATGTCCGTGCGGCCACATAGGCCATCCAGATCAATGGGTCAGGCAGAGGAATATCGTTTGCGCCACCTGCGATCTTGCCATCCGCGGAATAGGGATAAGGAGATTCATAGCCTTCCGGCAATACGGTGTGTTCGACGGTCCAGGCGGATTCAAATCCGGCTTCTTCTCCTGCCTGCATGAGTTCAACGGCCCGCACCGGATCAACATAGTGCCCGGTGTTGCAATAACGTAAACCGAATTTCATTTTATTACCTCTGGGTCATTAAAAACATGGTGAAAATATGGATGTATCAGCCAAAGTATCACGAGCTAACAGCTTTCACGAACGAGCATTCATGAACCTAACGGTGAGGGCTGACATTCAGCCTGATAACGTTCATCCTAGATGGCCCTGGTGGCTAACGTTCTGGAGCGAAAATAATGAATGTAGGAATCTGTGTACCGAGTCATGTGGGTGATATTGGCTATGTGGTGAGAGCGGAAGAGTTGGGCTACAGTCATGCCTGGCTCGCCGATAGCCAAATGATCTGGTCTGACTGTTATGCCGCCCTGGCGCTTGTAGCTGATAAGACCAGCAAGATCAATATTGGTACGGGTGTCGCAATCACGGGGACCAGACCTGCTGCAGTCAACGCTGCCGGTATCGCGACGATCAATGCCCTGGCCCCAGGCAGGACCTTTTTTGGTGTCGGTGCTGGCAATACAGCCATGCGTATTATGGGGCTGCCTCCTCATCGTATTGCACAATACGATCGATATCTTGGTGAAATTAAACCATTGCTCAAGGGACAAGAAGCCAAGATGCGACATGGTAATCGGGAAATTCCGATCGTACATGTGATGCCAGATAAGGGCTTCGTCAATTTTGAGGATCCCATACCAATGTATGTATCAGGTTTTGGTCCCAAGTCCCGTGGGCTCGCCGGTAAACACGGTGATGGCGCGGTGCTTGCTTTTGCTTCAAGTCCCGCCGTAATGGAAAACATCTGGTTAATGATTGAAGCGGGTGCAGAAGACGGGATCAATCATGATGAGTTTTATACCACTGCGCTAACAGCCATGGTGGTGCTTGATAACGACGAGGCAGTGGATTCAGTTAGAGTCAAAAATGAATGTGGTGCCATGGCGATGGCGGCTTTACATTATACCTATGAGCAATACCGGAATTTCGGGCACCAACCTCCGAATCATTTATCGGGTATTTGGAGCGACTATGTGGAAATGTTAGAGGCAGTGCCGGAGGAAAGGCGGCACCAGCGAATCCACCTGGGACATAATTGCTGGGTGCTGCCTGAAGAAGAGAAGTTTTTGACAAAAGAACTGCTGCAGGCGACTTGTTTGATCGGCACGCAGGATGAGTTGATTGAAAAACTAGGTGGGCTTGCCGAAGCCGGCCTGAACCAGGTGCTGAATCTGCCGTCTTTTGACCCAAGGTTTGAGGTGTTGGAGCGCGTAGCTAAAGATATTATTCCTTTTGTGTAGCGATGACTCTAACCCGGGCTTTCCAGTAAGAATCTCGTTTCAGCAATCCCGGTAGCACCGATACCAGATATTTTGTACAGACCACCGGCACCTTCTTCATCGCTGGTGCGATTGCCGGAGTTACTGATTGAAGTGACATAGAGTTCATCAAGACCGCTACCACCAAACATAACGGAACTGGGAAGTCTCACTGGCATTGAGATTCGCTCAAGGATTGTGCCGTCTGGGCTGATGCAACCGATTTCGCCTGATCCAACGAGTGCGACCCAGAGGTTTCCCTCGCTGTCGACGGTTGCCCCGTCGCTTCCGGTGTCGTGATCCGCGCCATTGAAGAATGTGCGTTTGTTTCGCAAAGGTCCGTTCGGATCATAATCGTAGGCAAGAATACGGCGTCGACCATCGTTAAAATAAAAAATGCTGCCATCCGGGCTGAAGCAGGGACCGTTGGCGACGATAACGTCGTCTTCAAGAATCTCCAGGTTGAGGTCCGGACCCATTCTATATAGACAGCCTAGCGGGCGATCCCTGATCCTGATGCCCATGCTCCCGGCGAGAAAGTTACCGGCACGATCTGTTTTGCCGTCGTTGAATCTGGTTTCTGCCCGACCTGCCTCCGGGTCGATAATCGACGTGAGTTCACCCGAGGCGAAGTCAAAATAATGGAAGCCGGTTTGTAGAGCGACGATGGCTTGCCTGTCATTGATCACCGCCAGGCTGCCAATCATACAGGGCAAAGACCAGGTCTCTATCTGCGCATTCTCGTCTAGGCGGAAAATTTCCCCCGAGAGGGAATCCACCCAGTAGAGACAGCGGGTCGCTGTATCCCAAAGAGGTCCCTCTCCGAGACTATTCTTAACGTTGGCAATGCGCTCGATTTTAACCATTTGCTATTTGCCAAGCTTCGACGCTTTTTCTTTCTCATCCTTGTCAATTTCTTTCATGATGGCTTCGCCAACCGCACCCATAAATTTATCGTGATTGCTAGCAGCCCAGGCATAGCTGGCCACACGATTGACGTTTGCAGAGCAATGGTCGGGTTTTCACGATTGGTATGGAACGGTGCAAGGAAAATTCCAAACTTGAGATTATCAAAGGACATGTGATACTCCTGAAACAAGTCAGGTCAGTCTATTGATCCCCATAAATGCGTGCAAGGAGTTAGCAGAAATGATATCCACCAGTGAGATCGATGATCGAATCCGGACCGAGTTTATTGAGGCAAACCATCTACACTTTGAAGTCGATATGTGCGGTGATGGTGACAAGCTGGCATTGTGTCTGCATGGTTTCCCTGAACACAGCATCTCATGGCGGTACCAATTGCCGATGTTGGCGGAACTGGGTTACAAGGCATGGGCACCCAACATGAGAGGTTATGGAAATTCTTCTGTGCCCATGTTTATGGAAGATTACAGTCTTGAAAATCTGATGGAGGATGTTGCCGCGCTGATTGATGCCGCAGGTTGTGATGAAGTTGTGCTGATTGCCCACGATTGGGGAGCAGTAATAGCCTGGCACTTCGCTATCAGGCAGATACGCCCCTTGAACAAGCTGATTATCTGCAATGTGCCTCATCCGGTGCCAATGCAGAAAGCATTCGGCAAAGGCTTTGCGCAACTAAGAAAATCCTGGTACGTCTTTTTCTTTCAACTCCCTGGTTTACCGGAGATGATGATGCGAATGCGACGTCACCTCGGCATGGGGAACCTGATAAAGAATTCAGCATACAATCCTGAAAACTTCCCTGATGAGGTGATCGATGTCTACAACCAGAATGGTTCGCGACCTGAAAACCTGACAGCAATGATTAATTATTATCGCGCAGTGGTGCGTGGTGGCGGTGGTAAGCGGCAACGTGATCTGGGATACCCGACGATCGAGACGCCAACACTCATGATATGGGGCGAGGATGACATGGCATTAACCAAGCAGACTACTTACGGCACTGAAGAAGTCGTCAAGGATTTCAACATCCGCTATCTACCCAGAATCTCACATTGGGTGCAGCAGGATGCGCCCGTGGAAGTCAATGCGATGATCAGCGCTTTCCTGACGGGTCAGCCTGTTCCCGAAATGATGTGGGAGGCAAAACTGGTGGCGTCCAACGCTGTTTAGATATGTCGTCAGTTAAGATGTTTCTCGAAGGTTGATTGCAGGGTGCCGTCTCCATGCCGGGTTGCTAACCACAGGTCCACATATTCTTTTAGCTGGTGGTCCTGCGGCATCAAATACCCTTTATCCTGATAGGTCAGGTTTTCGTCGGGCATCGTCGCGCACAGTTGCTTGTGCCTGGCTGCTTGCAGTTGCACTTCAATCTCATCGGTAATCATCAAATCAGCGTTGCCATTGATGATTTCGTTGAAAATAGTCCGGTTGTCCTCGTGCAATACTTTTTTAGCCTGTTGTATGTGCGCATCAACATAGCGTTCATTGGTACCACCGGGATTTACAATGATGCGGTTAGCCTTCCTGTCTATCTTCTGTAAGCTATTGAATTTGTTTCTGTTTTTACACAGGCTGATGGGTGTTTTGCCACCCTGGTGATAGGTGTCGCTGAAAAAACCAACTTTCTGCCTGTCCAGGTTGCGGGACACTCCGCTCATCGCGATGTCGTAACGACCCGCTTTGAGGTCTTCCAGCAGTGATTGCCAC
>JAPUGI010000376.1 GCA_027292925.1 Gammaproteobacteria bacterium | reverse complement strand
CATCCCGCGTTGCGGTGAAATAGAGGTTACCGTTGTTGGCGATAGAAGGATAAAACTCATCACCGGTGCTGTTCACATCACCCACGTTTACCGGACTTGCCCATTTTCCGTCGACAAGGTCGACTCGCCAGATATCCCAATCGTTTCCATCACGCTGCGGTTTTGGACGCCTGGAAGCAAACAACAGGTCGTTGCCATCAGGCGAGAACATAGCCTCGATGTCCTGGTACTGCCCTGAAAAAGGCGCGATCGTGAGTGCTGACCAGGCGCCTTCAACCTTGTGGCTGATGGCGATCGCAGCGAACAGGTTTTTCGGGGACATAATGGTGGTTAAAAGCGTATTACCATCGGGAGAAAATGTGATATCACGATTGTTCAATCCCGAACTTACCCAGTGGAGCTCCGGGTCAGCGGATATTGATATTGAAATGATCAATAAAAAGAAACCGATAGTTGGTCGAATCATGTGAGGAGAGTTCCTTATCAATGTAGGTATGATACATTCTTCGAAATTATTCAGGTGTAGCCTGATCAGGATAGACGAAACCTTCAGTTACAAACCAGTTCGGTGTCTCTTCGCGCTTTTTCTTGTCTGCCTGGCAATGCAGACGATGGCGCTTGGTGTGGATGTCGAAAATAACCGTATCACCATCAGCTTGCAGACTGAACCCCCCAATCTGGACAGCTCACTTTCGGAAGACACGACCAGTGGCTTTGTTCTTGGTTTGATCAATGAAGGCCTGGTGAGAATCGGACGAAGGGGTGAGATTGTCCCGGGGGTTGCTGAGAAGTGGCAGCTAGGAGACAGGGAAGCGATCTTCTGGCTTCGCAAGAATGCCCTCTGGAGTGATGGTGAACCAATTGTTGCCAAGGACTTTGTATATTCCTGGCGAAGACTGGTGGATCCGAAAACCGCTGCTTCCGGATCCACGTTTTTCACTTATGTGTTAGATAATGCGAGCGCAATACTGGCAGGGGAAATGCCGGTCACGTCGCTGGGTGTGGAAGCCATTGACGACCATACTCTCAGGGTGAATCTCAGTCGTCCTGTGCCGTACCTGCTCACCATCTTAAGTGGCACCGCCTATTTTCCGCTGCGCCAGAGTTTTGTAGAAGCCCAAAATGGTCGTTTCGGTGCAGATGCAGAAAATTTGATATCGAACGGTCCGTTCAAACTTGATGTCTGGGTACACAGCGCTTCGATCAAACTGAGTCGTAATCACAAATACTGGAATGATAAAAGCATCAAACTCGATGCTATGGACATCGGTTACATCACATCAGACGTAAGGTCCCTTCTCAATGTTTACCGAAGTAATGAGCTTGCGTTGCTGAGACTGAGTGAAGAAATACTCGATGATGCTGTGGATTCGGGATTCAGGATAAAAAAAGCGCCGACCAACTGCCTGGCCTGGCTGATCATGAATATGCGGCCCGGCAAGGTTACTTCTAACCTGAAGCTACGCCAGGCTATTCGGCTGGCATTCGATCGAGACAGTTATGTGAATACCATTGTTGGTTTACCCGGCACCAGGAAGATAGATAGTGTCTTTACACGGCGGGTAAAAGGCGTCAAAGGTAGTTTCCAGAAAGAATATCCAGCCCCAATCATTGATTTCAATATTGAACGAGCCAGGGTATTACTTGCCCAGGCTAAATTGGAAATGGGAGTAGATGAGATTCCACCCATCGTTCTGCTAGCGAACGAAACAAGGCAGATTGAAGCAGAGTTTATTCAGGCCCAGTTGGGGTCGGCTCTGGGACTTGATATCAAGGTGGATAAGCAGACATTCAAGCAAGCTATTGCCAAGATGAATGCAGGTAGTTTTGATATTGCCAGGGCCGGTTTCTGTGGTGGCGGTCTCAGGGACCCGGTGTTTTTTGCGGGTATCTTTGTTTCGAACGGGACTTTCAACAATGGCGAATATGATAATCCGAACTACGATGACCTGATGGCAATAACACATTCAACAGCGAATCCTGTGACACGCATGGACGCGTTCGGGCAACTGCAACAGCTGTTGTTTGAAGATGTGCCGATTATTCCAACCCATGAAAGTTCCTATGTTTACCTCGAAGATGATCGCCTCAAAGGAACAATGAGATACCCGGTCGTCAATTTTTCTCGCGGATATATTAACCCCTGAAATCAGCGACGCAGATCCTTCACTTCGTTCAGGATGACTAACGCCTGATACAGCCGGGCAAGGAACAGAGCATTTCAAACACCAGGTTGGCCGCCAACAGTGAGGTATTACCCGTTGTATCGTAAGGGGGTGAAACTTCGACCAGGTCGCAGCCGATGATATTAAGTCCAAAGCTTCCTCGAATAATTTCCAGCCCCTGAGATGTCATCAGGCCAGCGGGTTCTGGCGTACCGGTACCTGGCGCAACAGATGGATCGAGTCCGTCGATATCAAAACTAAGATACGTTGGTTTTTCAGTACCGATATTCTCCCTGATTGAGTCCATCAACGGGGAAAGTGACTTGTACCAACATTCTTCAGCGGTCACTACCGTGACCCCTTTGCCGCGCGCCCAATCAAAATCGTCAGCGGCATAGCCGGTTGCGCGTAAACCTATTTGGAACATTTTGTTAGGTTCTACCAGTCCTTCTTCAATGGCTCGCCGAAATATTGTGCCGTGAGTAATTTTCTCACCGAACATGGTGTCATTTACGTCTGCATGGGCGTCGACGTGGATCAGTGCGACCGGACCATGCTTGTCTGCAATTGCGCGCAAAATGGGTAACGCGATCGTGTGATCTCCGCCCAGGGATATTGGTTTCAGCGAATGGCTGAGCAGTTGCCGATAGTGGTTTTCGATCAACTCGATAGAGGCTGCGAGGTTGTAGGGATTGAGGGCAACGTCCCCAAGATCTGCGACCTGGAAAGATTCATACGGCGCCGCCCCGGTTGCCATGCTGGAAGGCCTGACGAGAACGGATTCAGAGCGTATCTGCCGTGGTCCGAATCGG
>JAPUGI010000375.1 GCA_027292925.1 Gammaproteobacteria bacterium | reverse complement strand
ACGGCTGAGAAACGAGTCGTCATGAAGTTCAACCCCGGGAAAGTTGTCTCCTGGGATCATTCAAAATTGGGTGGTGTTTATTAGGCACTAACTAGATCGGTGTTGTCTTCTGATCTCGTTCAGCCTTGCCTTGGTTTGTTTGTCAGTTTTTTCGGTTGATGCGGAATAGGCACTTGCACTGAGAGATAACAGATTGGCCTCGATGTAGGATAAGGTTTTTGCGGGATATACATTGTAGATTTCGCGTAGTGTCCAGCCGATACCTTTCTGTACATAATAGTCGTTATCACCAAGCAAAGGTGTCACAAACTGAATCAGCTTATTGAAAGGCAAGATGCGCTTTCGTTTCGAGGCGTATTCAATAAGACCGACAATTGATTGTCTGCGCTTCCAGGGTGATCTGGCACGATTCCATGTCTTCAGCGTGGGCAGAATCCATTCTGGGTTATCTTCCAACACCTGTGCATAAATCTTTGACAGGTCATCGCTGTGTTCCCAGCAATCACATCGCTTTATCCAGTGTTTGATCTTCGTGAATTCAGCTTTTGACAAGGTCCTGTGCTGGTAATAGTAAATAGCCTGCTGGGCAACTTCATAGTATTCGGTGTTATTCCAAATGTAATCCCACACATTTATGACGGAGGATGGCGATTTAGTAAGAAATGGATAGCCCTGTTTGACTAAAGCTCGTACGTGGGGAACGCGAATACCTATCCTTTGAAAGCCCTTGGGAGAAATCTCTCCAGGGGGCTTGCTCGCAAGCTTCAGCGTGCGTTCTGTGACTTCCGTCAAGTTTCCGGGTGAGTCAACAGGCATCAATTGTTAGTTCCGCTCCGGGCAGTTCAACCTGGCCTCGGGATTCTCCAGCGCTGTGTCGTGAAAAACAGGATCAGACCAGAAGCAACAGTGATGACTCCCAGGGTAGACATAAAAATCAACAGTGAATGGTTGAAATCTTCACGCTCTTCATAATCCATGATGTGAAGGCTCCAGAGAAAATCAAATAACCGCCAGGATGTGGTTCGTACGGCGCGGATTTTACCTGAAGCTGTACTAACATAGATGGCCGCATTTTCATCTTCAATATCTATCTTCCAGGCAGGTAAGTCACCGCCCCGATATTCGCTACCGGGTTCAACGTCCTTCACCAGAATGGCCGATATGGACTTAATACCCGTACGTTTATTTACGATTGCCAGCGCCTCGCTCTCGGTTACAGGCTGTAATTTTTTACCATTTTGAGCATCCAGGCGAATGCCTTTTACCAGGTAAACAGGCGAATCGATATTCACCAGCAGTTCAAAATCAGTAACAGTCGCATCCTTCAGTTCCGGATAACGGCTCACGAGATCGCTGGGTGAGATCAAATTGAATCTTGAAATCAACGGCGATTCAACTTTATTAACCAGAAGATGGCGGCCGCGAATTTCATCGATTGGGATCAAACTGAAATACAAGCCCGAAACGGTCCACAACAACAGTTGAATGCCCGCGATTAGCCCGAGCCAGCGGTGAACTTTTCGTAACGTTAATTTAGGGTCAGCGTAAAGACTATCTACTCGCACTCTCTGCAGCCAATTGGACAAGATCATCGTTTTCCTCTGAACCTAAATTTTAGTCCATCTTAGCCTGGATGCATTGCTTACTACGGTGATTGACGATAGTGCCATCGCTAAACCGGCCAAACCCGGGTTGATTAACAATTCCATAAACGGGTATAGCACGCCTGCTGCGATAGGTATGAGTAGCACATTGTAGGCAAATGCTGCCGTCAGGTTTTGGTGGATATTTCTCATCGTCGCCCGGGATACTTTAATGGCGTTACTCACACCGCTGATACTATTTCCGAGCAAAGCGACGTCGGCCGTTTCCACGGCGATATCTGCGCCTCCGCCCATGGCAAATCCAACATCAGCAGCAGTCAATGCGAGCGCGTCGTTTATGCCATCACCTACCATGCCAACCTTTTCTCCCTGTGATTGCAACGCTCTTATCTTGTCCAACTTGTCCTCGGGCCTGACTTCGGCGATGACGTCATCCAGTGGCAATTGTTCGGCAATTACCCGGGCACTGGATTCACTGTCACCAGTCAACATCACGACTTTTAACCCCTGACGTTTTAACGCCTTAACCGCCTCAATTGAATCTACCTTAAGACTATCGTTTAACACAAAATGACCAATGATTTTCCCGCTTTCGCCCACATGGATTACTGTTCCCTTAGCGCGAGACTCTTCACCCTGGTAGCCTAGTTCCCACATATGGCGGATATTTCCACAAGCTGTCTGCACACCTTCGATCTCTCCACTAACTCCCCCTCCCGGCGCAATGACAAACTTAACGACCTCGCGGCTTTGAATATCCCGTTGTTCGCAATACTTGTTAATCGCTCCGCCGAGCGGATGTTCGGATAACTTTTCAAGGCTGTGCGCAATTTCCAGCATCCTGATCTCATCAACAGTTTCGTCTGCAGTTTCAACCTGCAAAACCTGGGGTTTACCGGTCGTAACTGTACCGGTCTTGTCCAACACCACAATGGTCAATTTAGCCGCCGCCTGCAGTGCTTCCCCATTTCGTACAAGGATACCAATGCCTGCTGCACGACCAACTCCCACCATGATTGACATCGGTGTCGCAAGACCAAGCGCGCAAGGGCAGGCAATAATAAGGACAGACATGCCGGTCACTATCATATAGGAGACTTTCGGTTCCGGACCCAATAGCCACCAGATAACTACCGTGGCAATCGCGAGCACAATAACCACTGGAACGAAAACAGCACTGATCCGGTCCGTTAGTTTGCCAATTTCCGGTTTTGAATTCTGCGCTTCCCGGACGCGGTGAATTATTCGTGATAACGCCGTATCCCTGCCCACCTGTTCCGCCTGAATCACAAGGCTACCGAATTGGTTCAGGGTCCCTGACACAACACGATCGTTAGCGAATTTCTCAACCAGAAGTGGCTCACCCGTCAGCATCGATTCATCAACACTGCTTTGCCCTTGTCTGACAACACCATCAACAGGGAAGGCTTCACCTGGTTTGATTCGGAGCTCATCACCAATAACGATCGAATCAATATCGACCTGGACATCCACACCTTCAACAATCCTGGTTGCGGTGGTAGGTTGCAGACCAATCAGTTTCTTAATTGCGGCTGATGTCTTTCCTTTTGCACCTGCTTCCAGGGTCTTACCGAGATTGACAAAACCGATGATGAACAATGCCGCTTCAAAAAAAAGATGGCGTGATGATTCAGGAACCAGAGTGGGAAGGATAATAATAACCATGGAATAGAACCATGCCGTGGCCGTACCAAGTGTAATCAGCGTGTCCATTGTCGTTGTGGAGTGAGTCGCCGCCTTGTAGGCAGCACGATAAAAATGCCCACCCGTCATCCACATCACCAGCAGAACAAAAACACCTGTGACTCCCCAGAATAACGTGTTTTCCAAGCCTGGTAGTGAGCCCATCATGCTGGCGGCCATCAGGGCAACTCCGAGAGTTAGCGCAACCAGGGATTTGAAAAATGAAATTCTAATTTCAGTTCTTAGCAACTCATCTTTCTGTCCATAATTTTTTTCTTCCAATATGGACGCGCCATATCCGGCGCTGACCACACTCTTGAGAATGTCTTCGTTCGATCCAGAGGTTTTGACCAGTGCGGTTTGATCTGCATAGTTCACAGAGGCGCTGATGACGCCGATTGTCTCAGACAATGCAGTCTCTACAGCATTGACACAGCTTGCGCACGACATACCTGAGATACCAATCAACACAGGGTGGCTGTTTTCAATTTCAATTTCTGATGTCGGCAGTGTCCCAGGTTCATCTTCATTCACTGCCAACTGATAGCCTAACGCCTCGATCACAGACTCGACTGCCTGTTGCTCAAAGTGACCTTTAATGGTGGCCTGAGCGGCATCAAGGTCTACGTCCACGGAAGTCACACCGGTAATCCCGGACAACCCGGATTCAATTTTCATGACACATTTATCGCAGCTCATGCCTATCACAGGGATAGTTAATTCACCGTCGAAGAATAGATGGTTGCTCATGTGCTTACTAAAGTGCCTCTTCTAAAAACGGCGGACTGTAAACCCTGAAGTTAGGTGAACGTCCAGCGGGTGGATTTTAGATCCTCGTTTTATGCTCCTGCCAATAGCGATCTTTCAGTAATCGCTTATACAGTTTACCGGTCGGGTGTCGTGGCAATTCCTTGTCAAAATCGATAGAGCGTGGGCACTTCATATGGGAGATTCGTTCACGGCAGAACTCGATCAACTCTGCCTCCAAACCCGACCCGGCATCTTCCCAGTTTTTTGGTTGGACAACCGCTTTAACCTCTTCTCCAAAATCTTCATTAGGCACGCCAAATACAGCGGCATCCATCACCTTGTCATGAGTGACCAGCAAGTTTTCCGTTTCCTGGGGATAGATGTTCACCCCCCCTGAGATAATCATATAGCTCTTGCGATCAGTCAGGTAAAGATAGCCCTCCTCATCGATATAGCCGACATCGCCAAGCGTGCTCCATCCCTTCTCATGCCGTGATTCGTCGGTTTTTTCCTTGTCATTGTAGTATTCGAATTCACCACCACCTTCAAAGAAAATGGTACCCGTCTCGCCAGTGGCGACCTCATTACCCGCGTCATCGCAGATATGCAATACGCCGGATAAAGAACGACCCACTGATCCCTTGTGGGCCAACCATTCTTCAGAATTGATGGCGACGAAACCATTACCTTCTGAACCGGCATAATATTCAAATATTACCGGTCCCCACCATTCAATCATCTGCTCTTTTATTGGAACGGGACATGGCGCGGCAGCGTGTATTGCACACTCAAGACTGGAAACGTCGTAGTTAAGGCGCACATCCTGCTCAAGCTTCATCATGCGAATGAACATGGTAGGCACCCATTGGCTATGAGTAATCTTGTAGCTTTCGATTGTCCGAAGTGCCGCTTCGGCTTCAAAGTGTTGCATAATGACACAGGTGGTACCACTCAACACAAAACCCATCGTAAAAGTCAGAGGTGCCGCGTGGTATAGAGGTGCCGGACTTAAGTAAATGCTATCTTCAGTCGCGCCATACAGCTTCTGGAACAACGCTGCTGATTCATCGGCTCCAAATTCGCCTTCCGGTAATGGTTTTAGTATTCCCTTCGGACGACCTGTGGTTCCAGATGAATAAAGCATGGATATACCAGTACTTTCATCTGCGATGGTTTCTACCGGCATTTCAGCGATGGCTTCTTCCCAGGATTCGAATCCGGCTATTACGCCATCGAGCATGTAGGTTTTTTCAATGCCGTGCATTTTTCCAACAAGCTTTTCGACCACCGACTGTCGGTCTTTCGAGGTGATAAAAACGCGGGCACCACAATCATTGACGATGTACTCAACCTCTGCTTCCTGCAACCGATAGCTGATGGCTGTGTAGTAGAGGCCTGAGCGTTGTGCTGCAACGCAGATCTGCAGGAACAGCGGGTGGTTTTCAAGCAGGATGGCAATGTGATCACCCCGTTTCAGTCCGACTTGCCGAAACAACTGCGCCCCCTTATTGGATCCGTCCTCAAGTTGTCGGTATGTGAAAACCTGCCCAGTCTCGGCCATGATGTATGCTGGTTTGTCCGGGTTGTTATCTGCGATGGTGCCTGGGTGCATCGATAGTCTCTCTGCTGGCTAGTCAATTACCCAACAATGCCTACAGCATCGGTAAAACTCAAGCAGACTGGAGTTGTCCCTTGAATGTAGCCATATTTCATGATCGAATGGCTCTCGCTTCACCGGAAAGTGAACTAGCTGTAATGATCGCAATCCAATCTCACTCTGGGGATGGAAATCGTAACCATGATTGAAGAGATATGAGCGACGAGCGACGCCAACACGAACGATACGACGACCTAGAGCTTATGCTGAACGTTGCCAGACTCGGAATCAAAGGCCTTATGCGAGCCAATCCTACCGCTGAATGGCTCGATTTTTCACTGGCTGGTCTGCTATTTGTTAGTGGGCAAGTCATGCAACCGGGTGAGGTATTGGTACTCGATCTGTGTGTTTGCGATATTGAATTGACAGAAATCTATGGTGAAGTGGTCAGTTGCACGCAGGAAGACAATGGCCAGTGGTATTGCAGTGTAAAATTTTGTCTTGAAGACAAACGCATGAAGCAACCAGACATCAGGCACTGCCTGTTGAAAATAGAAGACAAACTTCGTTCCCACAGGCAATATCCCACTGCAAACATATCGGGAGTCTCTGATCAAATTTAGCTTCCCCTCGACTATCTCGTCGTTACATTTTTTACAAGACCTGACCCTTAATTTCCACTATTTCTCCATATTCTGGATGGATAGTAGAAAAATGAAATACAACAACATCTTGTGTTGAATCCGTCTCTGTAGCACAATATCTAGTTGCTGTCCCCAGAAACTGACCGCAACAGGATGTCAATTTTGGGGGGAGAAACAGCGGAATAACAATACAAAATAGCGGCGTTTTGCCAGTACGGCATGCCACTGACGCGATAATTAGAAGAAGGGTACCGATGGACTCAACGGCTCAGAAACCAGAACTAAAAGCCATTCCTGCGAGCGTAAGCGAAATCAAGTTCCAGGAGACATCCCTCGATATCTGGGAGAATAAATACTGCCTCAAGACCAAGAAAGGTGAGTGCGTCGACCAAAGCATCGACGAGACCTATAAACGCGTCGCCACGGCCCTGGCTGAAGTCGAAGACAAGGATAAAAAAGAAGTCTGGTATGAGCAGTTTCTCTGGGCTTTGCGCCATGGGGCAATACCGGCTGGCCGCATCATATCCAACGCCGGTGCCCAGGAACACAAACCAGCGACTTCCACCATCAACTGTACCGTTTCCGGAACTATTTTCGATTCAATGGAAGATATCCTGCACAAGAACGTAGAAGCAGGACTGACCCTTAAAGCCGGATGCGGTATCGGCTATGAGTTTTCGACCTTGCGTCCCAAGGGAGCCTATGTGTCGGGGGCAGGCGCCTATACATCAGGGCCGCTCTCGTTCATGGATATTTACGACAAAACCTGTTTTACCGTTTCTTCGGCCGGTGGTCGCCGCGGCGCCCAGATGGCGACCTTCGAAGTAGCTCATCCTGATGTAACGGAGTTCATTCGTGCCAAACGCGAGAACGGCAGGCTACGCCAGTTCAACCTGTCTCTTTTGATCACCGGGGAATTCATGGAAGCAGTCAAGAATGAAGGCGACTGGCCACTGTCCTTCCCGCTCACCAGCGCGGAACTGGAAACAGATGATGTAGATCTGTCTGATCCAACCCAGATTTTGTGGAGAGAGTTTCCGGTCAAGAATAAATATGTCACCAATGAGGAGGGCCTCGTTGCCTGTCGAATTGCGAAGGTGATAAAAGCCAGGCGGTTGTGGGACATGATCATGTCTTCAACCTACGACTTTGCCGAACCAGGCTTCATCCTGATTGACATGGTCAATGAGATGAACAACAACTGGTTCTGCGAAAATATCCGTGCTACCAATCCATGTGGCGAACAACCTCTGCCCCCCTACGGAAGTTGCCTGCTGGGCTCGATTAATCTCTGCCGTTTTGTGGAAAAGCCATTCAGCAGCGAGGTCTCTTTTAACTGGGAGGACTTCACTAAGACAATCGCTATCTTCACACGCATGCTGGACAACGTTGTAGAAATCAACGGATTGCCATTACAGGAACAACGCGATGAAATAGTACGTAAACGCCGGCATGGAATGGGTTATCTGGGTCTTGGTTCAACCATCACAATGATGCGCATGAGCTACGGAGACGAGAAGTCAATAGAGTTCACAGAAGCAGTAACCCGGGAATTAGCGATGGTCGGTTGGCGGACCGGGCTTGATTTGGCCCGGGAGAAAGGCGCAGCAGACATCATGGATGAAGACTTCGATGTCACCGCTGAAATGCTGCGAATACGCCCGGAAATGGCAGATGATGGCTACAAGGCGGGTGATGCAGTAAAAGGCAGGGTATTGCTTGCGAAATATTCCCGCTATATGCAACGCGTGGCTGAGCAGGACCCTGAGCTGGTAGCCGAGCTGGCCGAGCATGGATGTCGATTCACTCACCACAGCTCCATCGCCCCAACCGGTACCATCAGTTTGTCATTGGCTAATAACGCGAGCAACGGTATTGAACCCAGCTTCGCTCACCATTATGCCAGGAACATTATCCGCGAGGGTAAGAAATCAAAGGAAAAAGTCGATGTATATTCTTTTGAATTACTGGCCTATCGCTCAATGGTTAAGCCTGATGCGCAGCCATACACAGAGAACGAAGAACAAAAGCTACCTGAATACTTCATCACCGCCGATGACATCACGCCTATGCAGCATGTGGATATTCAGGCAGCAGCTCAAAAGTGGATAGATTCATCTATTTCAAAGACCGCCAATGTGCCCACGGACTATCCGTTTGAGGAATTCAAAGACATTTATCTATACGCCTATGAACAGGGACTTAAAGGTTGTACAACCTTTCGATTTAATCCTGAGGCTTTCCAGGGCGTGTTGGTGAAAGAAGAAGACCTGGAAAATACCGTCTACCAGTTTACCCTGGAAGATGGTGAGGTCATCGAAGTCAAGGGTAATGAGGAGATTGAATACGACGGTGAACTGCATTCAGCAGCGAACCTGTTCGATGCGCTGAAAGAAGGCTATTACGGCAAGTTTTAGCTAGTTCCGAATGTCGAATTTGTCAATTTACCCGCAGGAACTAGCTATATATTTCCATTGCAACATTTATTTAAAGGCTTAAAATAACTGTATATATAAACAGTAGTAGGGCCCCGCTTCCGCGGGGATGACGAGGAAGAAGATGGCAATCAAGATTGAAAAAAGCATAGTTGACTACAGCGTTAAGAAGGAACCGGAAGAAGTCGCAATCGTTCCTACGAAGGAATTGATGCATGAGGAAATAGCACGTCCTGATGAACTCAAAGGTTATACCTACAAGATCAAGACACCGCTTTCTGACCATGCAATGTATGTCACTATCAACAACATTGTCCTTAACATGGGCACGGAACACGAGCAGGAATATCCGTTTGAAGTGTTTATCAACTCCAAGAATATGGAACAATTCCAGTGGATCCTTGCACTGACCCTGGTTATTTCCGCCGTATTTCGTAAAGGTGGTGATGCCACCTTTCTGGTGGAAGAACTCAAGCAGGTATTCGATCCCCAGGGTGGATACTTCAAAAAAGGGGGTCGATTCATGCCCTCCCTGGTAGCTGAAATAGGTGAAGTGCTGGAAACCCACATGCGCAAGATGGGTCTCATCGAAGATGAGGAACTAAGTGATGCTCACAAAGCACTACTCGCCGAGAAAAGAGCCGCCCTTGAACATGTTTCAGCCCGCATTGATAAAGCTGACGCTGGCTACGACTCTTACTCTAACAAAGATCAGGATCAGGATAAGGATTCAAGTTTTCCGCCCGGCGCCCAGCTTTGTAAGAAATGTAACACTGCTGCTATGGTTTCGATGGATGGCTGCATGACATGCCTGAGTTGTGGCGATAGTAAATGCAGCTAAGGGAATGAAAACCTACCTCGATCAGCTACAGTTCATACTTGAGAACGGCATCAGGCGTGGTGACCGGACCGGTGTCGGAACGATTTCCTGCTTTGGACTACATGCCCGTTACAATCTTGCAGATGGCTTCCCGGCAGTGACTACAAAAAAACTGGCCTGGAAAGTCATGTCTTCAGAGCTGCTCTGGTTTATTTCCGGATCCGGTAATATTAATGACCTGAAAGGGATCTATAAAAACAACAGAATCTGGGATGCGAACTATAAAGACTATCTGGACCGCCTGGGTATCGACAACAACGGTGGTGATATGGGTAGAGTTTATGGTACCCAATGGCGAAGCTGGCAAGGTCCTGATGGCAAGCAAACAGATCAGCTCCAGGAGGCTATTGATGCTATCAGGAACAATCCTCAATCCCGTCGAATTATCGTAAGCGCCTGGAATCCCGGGGAAGCCGGTGCAGACCAGGTTGCACTCCCGGCCTGCCATTCCTTTTTTCAGTTTTACGTCGCTGATGGGAAACTCTCCCTGCATATGTACCAGCGATCTGCAGATATGTTTCTTGGCGTACCGTTCAATATCGCTTCCTATTCCCTGTTGCTGCATATGATTGCCAGAATTACCAACCTTAAACCGTGGGAATTCGTGCATACCATTGGTGATGCACACATTTATCTTGATGCTATTGAACAGGTGAAAGAACAAATCTCCAGGGAGCCACTACCCTTGCCAGGCCTGCATATCGAAGACCGAGGTCAGGCATCGATAGACGATTTTGTGATGACCGACTTTTCTCTCGTCGACTATCAATGCCACGAAGCCATTAAGGCCAGGATGGCAGTTTAGTCATCGCTTTCTGCACCCTACGGAAGTTTTGAACTTTTTCAGTGTTCAAAGGAACACCACGGTAATGTTGATTGTAAATGGGTTCTTCATTTAGAATCGCTACTTTTTTTGAACGGGGAGAACCATTGGACAAACTCACCGGGAGTTTGCTTTTCATTTCACTACTTATGTTTTCGCACGCGGAAGCCGTACTGGGGGCAACAGGGACAAAACTAAAATCTCACAATGACTCCCCTTCGGACATGGCGGCACTACACTACAGACGGGGACTGAAAGCCGCAAATAAGGCCGTTAAATATCAAACAGGCGCTACTGCCTCCAGTACCGATAAGAAAAAAAGTATGTTAAGGAAGGCAGAAAAGCAATACCAAAAAGCCATTACACTCTACAAAAGGGCTCTCAGAGTCATGCCATCGTTGCAGGGCGTTCGCACGGACCTTGGTTTTGCACTCGTGCAAATCGGGCGTTTTGAGGAAGCTGTGGCAATCCTGGAAGAAGCCATATCTAGGAACAAATATAATGAAAAGGCTTCTGCCTATCACACCGAGGCGTTGATGAAATTTGAGCAACTAACTGGCGCTTCGGAGTAAACCAGTCAGGCTTAGCCGCATCGCAAACCCCCTATCGCAGTATCAGTCACGTCCAGCTTTGATTCCTACTAAAACTGCCGGTTAGCTAACCTAGGGTTCTCCCGTTAATGCCCGGGATTTTTCTCGGTGAATGCAGCCTGCTGTTCGGGCGTGGCTTCTGTCTGGTACCGTGTTTTCCATTCTTTATAAGGCATCCCGTAAATTATTTCCCTCGCCTCTTCATAATCCATTTCAATTCCTTTATCCTCTGCCGCCGCTCTATACCACTTGCTGAGACAATTTCTGCAGAAACCGGCTAGATTCATCAGATCGATGTTTTGTACCTCCTTGTTTTCATCAAGATGTTGTACCAAACGCCTGAAAGCGGCGGCTTCCAATTCGATTTTGGTTATTGGGTCCATGGGTTCTATCCTTTAGCTCAGGGCTGTAGATCTCTGTTACCTCATACAATAACCCATCGAATCATACTTTCCAGTAATTATGGCTGATTTCAAAACAGGACAGAAATGGATTAGCAACGCAGAACCCGAACTCGGGATGGGTCGTATTATTCGTCTCGAACATCGCCAGGTCTCGTGCTATTTCGACCTGGTGGGTGAAGAGCGTACCTATTCAAGAAGCCAGGCACCCCTCACTCGGGTAAAATTTAACCCTGGTGACCAGATTCAGACGCAGGACGGCATCACAATCACCGTGTCCTCTGTAGTCGATCATGACGACATCTTCATCTACCACGGTGACTACCTTGGTACCAACACCGCCGTGGTGGAAACCGAGCTTGACTCTAACGTGCGTTTTAGCAAACCGGAAGAGCGATTGTTCACTCACCAACTGGATGATAATCACTGGTTCAACCTCCGCTATCACACATTAATGCAAGTTGCGCGAGTGTCCGCGTCCAATTCACGAGGACTGTATGGACCACGCGTATCTCTCATCCCGCACCAACTCTACATTGCCAGCGAAGTCGCCAACCGGTTTGCACCAAGAGTCCTCCTGGCAGATGAAGTTGGCCTCGGAAAAACCATCGAAGCCGGATTGATTATTCATCAACAACTGCAAACCGGCCGTGCCAGACGAGTACTGGTAGTAATTCCACCGGCACTCACGTTTCAATGGTTCGTAGAGATGATCCGACGATTCAACCTGCAATTTACTGTTCTGGATGAAGACCGTTGCCAACAAATTACTGCTGACAATGCGCCAGAATATGAAGACGATGGGCCTGGGCTTGATAACCCATTCGAGGCACAACAACTTGTATTGTGTTCGCTGGATCTGTTCATCGATAATCCCGAACGCCTGCATGAAGCTATCCAAAGCGAGTGGGACCTTGTTGTCGTAGATGAAGCCCATCACCTGAAATGGACACCCGGGCCGGAAGGCGGGGCTTCCGGTCAGGGCGCAAGCAGAGAATATCGCGTAATAGAGGAACTCTCCTCTGCATCTAACGGTCTGCTTCTGCTAACGGCTACTCCGGAGCAACTTGGCAGAGCTGGACACTTTGCCCGACTCCGGTTACTGGATCCGAATCGCTATCACGACTACGACACTTTCTTATCAGAAGAGGCAACATTCCAGGATGTTGCCAGAGCGGTGAACAGACTGCTGGACGGCGATGATGAAGCCAGGTCAGCTGCCCGCAAACAAATTCAGGCAATATTGGGTAGCCATGACGCTGCAGACGATGAACAGCTTATTGCGGCCCTCCTTGATCGCCACGGAACCGGCAGGGTGCTGTTTAGAAATGTTCGTACTTCGGTCGAAGGTTTCACCCAGCGTATTGTCAAACCTAATTCCCTGCCCCTCCCTGCAAACTACCATGAAACTGAAAGTTACTTTCCTGAAACCGAGTGTGAAAATTGGACAGAGTATGACCCACGGGTCGCCTGGCTGAGTGAACTCATCTCAAGTTCCCTGGAAAAATTTCTAGTGATTTGTGCTAATCAACAGAGCGCCTTTGCCCTGGAGAAATACCTTAAAAACACCACCGTCATTCGCACCACCGTATTCCACGAAGGCATGGATCTTATCGCA
>JAPUGI010000374.1 GCA_027292925.1 Gammaproteobacteria bacterium | reverse complement strand
GGTTCTTGTTGACATAGTTGATGACAGTTTTTGGGTTCGTTTTGGCATATGTACGCAGCGCCCAGCCGATGCCTTTCCTGATGAAGAATTCGTCATCGCCCAGGCTCTCGTCGATCGCGCCAAGCAAGAGCGCCTCGTTCGTCTCCTGCTTGAGGCTTAACTGACAGAGAATAGATGCCCTGCGTTGCCAGATGTTTCTGACTTTCGACCAGGCCTGCATTTTTCTCAAAGTGGGCGATGGATAATCCAGAAGAAGTTCCCCCAGTCGATTCACGATGCCGTCCACAAGATCCCACCATGCACCTTTCACAATCATCTCCCGATAAACGGGAATGGTTTTTGGGCTCTGGTATGGGCGATAAGGTCTGACTGCTGCCAGGTTCTGCGCTACGTATCGCTCCTCTCTGAATTCAGCTTCCCGCCAGAGATCGAGCATCGCGTCATGCCAGGCTCCCTGGCTTGCAAAGGGGTGCCTTGGGAAAACCGATATACAGATTTTCTTCACTTCAGGCGCAGCGACACCATGAAATGGCATTTTTGATTTCATATAGGCTTGAGCTTGCTTTGCCTTATCTGCATTGGCCCGGGCGGCCAGTTCTTTCTTGATTTCAATTGTGAGTAGATTCATTGAAGCCAGCTTACTATCTGCGTGGTTCGGAATATTGCCTAAAAACCAGCTTATAGCAATGCGCTAACCCTTGGCATAGTATTCTGGTTCGATATTTGCATAAGAGAAGACAATGACAGAGTCAGCATTGGAATTACGTTCTGAAATTAAAAAAGAAGGCAAGCTGGAGATTTCCCTGGCGGAAGTGCCCATCCCTGAACCGAAGGAGGACGAGGTCCTGGTCCGGGTGGAGGCGTCACCCATCAACCCTTCTGATCTTGGTCTGTTGTTTGGCATGGCAGATATGACCACGGCGAGTGTATCCGGTAGCGAAGATCGCCCCGTTGTGACGGCGGATGTCCCGGAAAACGTGATGCGTGCGGTGGCAGCAAGAATTGATCAATCGTTAGCGGTTGGTAATGAAGGCGCGGGAGTTGTAATAAAAGCTGGTGAATCAGGAATCGCCCAGGAGTTAATAGGCAAGACAGTGGCAATTCTCGGTGGTGCCATGTATGCGCAATACAGGTGCATAAAAGCCAAAGATTGCCTGCTCATGCATGAGGGAGTCACGCCTGCTGAGGGTGCCTCCTGCTTTGTTAATCCTTTGACCGCGCTGGGTTTCGTGGAAACCATGCGAGTCGAGGGTTATACAGCGCTGGTTCATACCGCTGCGGCGTCTAACCTGGGCCAGATGTTGAACAAGATCTGTATTGGCGACGGTGTCGAATTGGTTAACATTGTTCGCAAGCAGGAACATGTTGACTTGTTAAAAGGTATTGGCGCGAAGCATATCTGCAATTCTTCTGAATCTACCTTTATGGAAGAACTGGTGGATGCGCTGGTGGAGACCGGTGCCACATTAGCCTTTGACGCTACCGGCGGTGGAAAGCTGGCGGGTCAGATTCTCACGGCGATGGAGATTGCGGCAAATAAAACCGCGAAGGAATTTTCCCGCTATGGTTCGACTACCCACAAGCAGGTTTATATCTACGGCGGCCTGGATCGTTCGCCAACAACTTTCAATCGAGCCTTCGGCATGGCCTGGGGAATCGGTGGTTGGTTATTGACTCCGTTTCTAATGAAGATAGGACCAGAAGCCACGGAGAAACTTCGCCAACGAGTCGCGGCAGAAGTTAAGACAACCTTTGCCAGCAGCTATACAAAAGAAGTCTCCCTGGCGGAAGCACTCAGTCTGGATGCAATATCGGTTTATGGCCTGCAAGCCACAGGTGAAAAATACCTGATCAACCCAAACAAGGGCGCTTAGTTAGCTATCTATATTCAGTTCTATTGAAGAACACAGATGGACTTAGGCGGACACCTAGTTGGCGGACATCTCGTTAGTGATGCTTCCACTCCGGATCAAATACTAAGATTCCCGCTGCCAGTAGTTCTTCAGTATCAGCTGAAGATTTATCCAGCCATTCACTCATGACTTCATGGTTATGCTCCCCCCGATGTGCCGCAGGGCCGCGCACACCGCTTTCTGCGTCTGAAAATCGGTAGGGAGATTGCGTGATTGGGCGGGTTCCACCATTTCGATCATCAATCTCAATGATTGCGCCTCGTGCTTGAATCGTTGTTTGTTCGGCCATGGTTGCCGGGTCGCGAACTTCACCCCAGGCGACATTAATCTTTTTCATGGCGTCTTCAAATTTGTCCCGAGTGAGGAATGAATTGATGAAGGTTTTTACTGCCTCGCGCCTTACGCGAATTTTTTCGGGAAGCTCCATGTCCGGCGTGGATGGGCCTTCAAATCCCAGCGTTGTCGTGAGTTCGCGATACAGTACCCTGAAATCTGTAGATATAAGTACCGGGCCAAATGGTGTTTCCCACACTTCGTTAGGTGTTGGGCCCGTATCATTTGAGTCCTCAAGGTCGTAGTGCATCTGATCGTCAGTGGCAACAGTGGAATCAATCATAGCGATATCGATATGCTGGCCGAGACCTGTTTTCTCGCGCATGATCATGGCGGACAGCAGTCCAACAAGACCATGCAGTGAAGCATTGGTATCAGCGATCGAGACAGGTAAATCGTTGTATGGAATCTGGTTGCGCTGAGTAGCACGGTAAATCAACCCGGCTTCGGCATGAATCACCGGCGCATAGGTGGCGCGCCTGGACTCGGGTCCGTTGTGTCCGAATCCGGTGATAGACAGCATCAGCAACCGGGGATTGATCTCCTTTAGATTCTCATAGCCGATTCCAAGACGTGGCATCACGTCTGGTCGAAAGTTTTCAATCAGGATGTCTGCATTTGTCACCAGCTGGTTAACCAGGTCAACAGCGCCATCTGCCCGCATGTCAACACAGATGTTTCTCTTGCCTGCATTTTGCTGATGGAAGTAACCAGGGATATTGGCGATCTCACGACCCCAGTATCGAGTCACATCTCCATCAGGTGGTTCAATCTTTACGACATCGGCGCCAAGATCGCAGAGCATCCTGCCCGCAAAGGGGCCAGCCAGCACCCGCGAGAAATCGAGCACTTTCAATCCTTCAAGGGGATAACTCATTGTAGATGTCTCCTCAGTCGTTGTAGTCGCGAGCTAGTTCTTGTCCAGATTCAGATATCATAGAGGCTAGTTCCTTCGTAGGAACTAACTAGTATGGAGTGTACACGCTTGAGGGATTATGCTTTATCTACCCACATAATGAATAGCCCGGTATGCGATGGACGTTGTTATTGCCGATAACGAGATTGTAATTCGCCTGGCGTGCTTTTTTAGTCTGTTCATTGTGCTCGCGCTGGCGGAAATGAAGTTCCCGCGCCGCGAGCTCAAAGTCTCAAAGTTGCTGCGTTGGAGCAACAACCTCTCGATGAGTGTTTTTAACTCGATCCTGATGAAAATGATATTTCCTATGGCGGGGACGGGGCTGGCGATTTTCGCGTTTCAAGAGAAGTGGGGAGTGCTCAACAGCGTGCAACTACCGCACTGGACCAGTGTTTTTATCTACGTCATTTTTTTTGACTTCGCCATCTATTTTCAGCATCGGTTGTTCCACTTCCTGGATCCTCTCTGGCGCTTGCATCGAATGCACCATACGGATCTTGACTATGACCTGACCACAGGAGCTCGTTTTCATCCGGTATCTACAGTTATTTCCATGATGATCAAGCTGACCCTGGTGCTGGCCCTGGGTCCACCAGTGATTGCTGTTCTCATTTCTGAAATTCTGCTTAACCTCTCATCCATGTTTAACCATAGCAACATATATATTCCTCCTCGCGTCGAACCTGTGCTTCGGCTTTTTGTGGTAACGCCGGATATGCATCGGGTACACCACTCGCAGGACGATGGCGAACACAATATGAATTTTGGATTTAATTTTCCCTGGTGGGATAGACTGTTTGGCACTTACCAGGCGCAACCTGCTGCTGCACATGCATCAATGGACATCGGCATTTATGGATTTGGTGAGAAGAGTTCCAGCCTGTTCCATCGAATGCTGTGGCAGCCGCTAACTAACCCCGAAGAGGGTATTTCCGATTGAACCCGCAAAAAGCACTGGTAGTGGGCGCGGGGATTGGCGGCTTAGCTGCGGCGCTGTGTCTTGCAAAAAAAGGGTTTGATGTAGCGGTCTTCGAGCAATCGCCGGACGTAAGTGAGATTGGCGCTGGCATTCAACTCAGCCCTAATTGCAGCAGGGTGCTGCACCATCTTGGTATGGAGTCCGCGCTGCGGCAAACTGCATTCCTGCCTGAAGCCGCAGAAATCCGCCATTGGAAGACCGGGAAAATGCTGTCTACTACTGATCGTGGTGAATCCGCGGTCGAAGACTATGGGTTCCCTTATTACCACATCCATCGGGGAGACCTGATCTCTGCGTTGTATGAAGCCGCACATAGCCACGTGAAAATCGAAGTACAAACTTCTTCACGAATAGACAGCTTTCATCAAACGAACGGAGATGCTGTCCTCGTGTGTAATGATTCTGAAGTGCATGGCAATCTGATTGTCGGTGCCGATGGTATTCATTCTGTCGTTCGCAACGGGCTGTTTGGCGAGGATAAACCGCGATTTACCGGCACAGTAGCCTGGCGAGGATTGGTGCAGGCTAACAAACTACCCGAGGGGAAGGTTCGCCCGGTCACCGGGCTATGGTGGGGTCCCGGGAAACATTTCGTGCATTACTATGTACGCACCGGCGATATGGTTAATTGTGTTTGTGTGGTTGAAAAAACAGGCTGGGAAGTTGAATCCTGGACTGAGCGTGGAGAACATGCTGAGTTGGTCAATGATTTCAAAGGCTGGCATGACACGATTTGTTCGTTGATCGAGGCGATGGAACCTGACGAATGCTACAAATGGGCGTTGTTTGATCGAGCGCCCATGCATGCCTGGAGTAAAGGCCATGTAACCTTACTGGGAGATGCATGTCATGCGACGCTGCCATTTATGGCCCAGGGAGCGGCGATGGCAATAGAAGATGCGGTAGTGCTCGCCGCCTGCGTAGATGCAGACGGAATTGAAGCCGGACTACCCAGGTATGAAAAGCTGCGA
>JAPUGI010000373.1 GCA_027292925.1 Gammaproteobacteria bacterium | reverse complement strand
ACGGCCCAGATAGCTTCCAGAAGACCCCTGGAGTCGCAGCAGTAGGTGCTGTTGTGGATTTCTTTGCCGGGGAATCGTAAGGGCTCTGGTTGTCAACACCGGTTTAGAATTGACCCCCCACAGGCGCTTTTTCAACGGGTTATTAATACTTCCTTTTCAGGAGGAATATTTCATGGCTCAGCGTTAATGGTTCAGCGTTATGGCAGAATCACTGGGCAGCTTGCACCCACGCAATTAATGCGTCCCTGGATGACGGGTGTGATCGGGCTGTTAGCGGTTATGTATTCTGAAAGCACTTGGTCCATCAACTCTCTTGTCGTCATGCGTGCGGAGAAGTCGGGATAACCATCATTGCCGCTGGCCATAAAGTCGTTTGATGAAACGCTATATATGGAGCCAACCGTCAGATCAACGGCAGCGCCGGTGCAACTTCCATCTACCATCTGAAGAACGGCGCCGGTAACACGGCTTCCGACTGCAGCCTCAATATCATAAGTGAAACACAGGCCGGAAACCTGGGCGAAGCGACCACTGATACCAGGCATGGCGGAAACACCACGTTCCAGCATTGCCTTGAGCTCAGCGCCATCCAGGTCGTAAGTGACAACCTGGTTCCCGAACGGCAACACGGTCAGTACCTGGCCGGACGTAATGTCAAAGTTTGGTCCCACAAAAGGTGGGCAGAAATCCGTGGGGATATCGGCAACCGGGCAAGTCAAGCCGGCGCGAAGTCCGCCGGCATTGGTTATTGCAAAATCGGTGCCATACCTGTCGCGCATCGAATCGGTCGTGGCATCTCCAACCAGCGACTCGCAAGTGTTTCCACTGCTTTGTCCGCATGAGTCTGCCCGAGGAATCATCACCGTGGACTCGCCCACGATGACAGTTAACAGGACATCCAATGCATCACGAAATGGCTGCAAAAGAGCAACAATGCCCGGGTCTGGCACGACAGCGTTGCTGACCGCCGGAATAAAGTCCACGGAACGGTCAATAACCCGGCCGTTTTGGGGATCGACCGTCATCTGTACCCGTGCGTAAGTCACACCTTTGCTCAGATTCTCTACGACGAGAGCTTTACCGTGAATGCCGCTATATTCGACATTGGTGTGATCGCCAAATATGAGATCGAACCCGCCGACGTTGTTGGCAAAGTCGATCAGCGGACCAAACGCCTTGCCATCACCGTCAAAGCCTGCTACGCCGAGGTGAGTGATGGCCACCAGTATTTTTGCGCCTTGAGCCTTGGCGGCCGCCTTGGCCATATTGGCTGCCGGGATTGGATCGGTCGGCACAATCGTGCCAAGGTTGCCGGGAAATACCAATGTCGGCGTTTCAGGGTTGGTGATGCCGATGACGCCGACAATCACGCCGCCGACGTCAAAAATCTGGAAATCCTCCACGCCCATAAGATTGTCATCGCGGTTCTCCAGATTTGCCGACACATAATCGAATTCAGCGATATCGATCAAGGCCTGTAGATCCGCAATGCCGGCGTCGAAATTGTGATTACCAAGGGTATCGGCGTCAAAGCCCATAAGGTTCATCGATAGAACGGCCGGTACTTGGTCGAAGAAATTCGACAGCGGTGGAGAGCCGCCATAGGCGTCGCCGGCTGTTAACGTCAGCGTGTTTGGGTTTGCTGCCCGCTCGTTTTGGAAATAGCTCGATAATTCGGCTGCGCCTCCAAAGTTGCCTACCGGAAATATAAAAAGTGGAGCTAGCTGGGCATGCCAGTCAGATATATTCAGGAACTGAATCTCCACTGGAGTGCTTTTTCCTGCGGAAGCCGTGGAAAAAATTGAGACAATCAGCAAGAACAGAAATACAATGCTTATCGTGCGTTTCATAAATTGACCTCCGAGAGGCTTTAGTAACGTACTCGGCTTCGTGGTCGCAACCATTGCTGTCGGGCACTATGAGTGTGAACTCCGTGACCGCCAGAATCGGAGCCTGGCCAGGACTCCCAACGGCACGTAAGCTGCTCTTAGAGACAAGCTATTAGCAAGTATAGTAGGCGAGTGGGATATTTGATCAGCTATATTGCTCGAACCAGAGAAATAACAATCACCAGATAATCAGTTTTGCCATAGCGAGAAATTGGATTGAAGCCATTGTGAACAAACCCGGATCCCGTTGGAACGAGTTGCTGTCTGCGATCTTCTTGTTCAGTCTCCTGGTCGTTCTTATCGCCGTTCGAGCCGCTATTGTGGACCACAATATCGGTACCATTATTGCCTGTCCCGACTGTTTTCACAGCAGCGTATTTCAGGCTGACCTGGTGATGTTCTGGCTGGCATCCGGTACATTATTACTGGCTGGGTTCATCCCGCAACGCCAGCCCGGGCGCTGGCTGCACCTTGCTATCGGTTTATTGTTTGTTGTCTATGTAGCCGATCTGTTTGTGTTTCGACTGTTCAGCTACCGCTTGTTCCTGTCTGACGCTGCCTTATTCATTTCTGAACGTGCTGCTGTGTGGGACCAGTTTTCATCCGGTGTCGGCGGGGTTTGGGTCGCCGTTGTAATCCTGCTTGCCGTGCTTGGCTTCGTGGTGTTTTTGTTCTTGATGCCTGCCGCACGCGGACGTCCCACCCGTCTGTTTCTGTTTGCCACGCTGATCTTAAGCCTGGGTGCCCGCCTGGCAATGGAAAGCCCACCCTATGTGAATGACTGGGCGACGACCAATGTCTTCAGCGCCAACCTGTCTACCACTGAACGTGTGCGTTACTCAGCAGAATTTGAGTCAGAGTTTTCCACAATTCAAACTGTAGGCCTCAAACAGCACTCATCACCGCTTGAGCCTCAAGCTGGAGGTAATGTAATTATTGTGCTGGTGGAGTCCTGGTCAAGCTGGCACAGCCTCCAGTTTGGCGGCAATCTCGACTGGACACCTCAGTTTGATGCAGCGGCACGACGGGGTCTGCAGTTCAGGAATTTTCACGCCATTGGTTTTTCCACGACCAACGGTTTGATTGGAATATTGGGCGGTCAAAAAATCTGGTCGCCTTTTCTGCACATGTTTGAAAGTCCCCCTTTCTATTCGATGTGGGGTATCGAAAGAACACTGCCCCGTGTGTTTTCCCAATCAGCTTACACGACTGCATTCCTGACTACCGGTCCGCTCAGCCTCTACCGGAAGGGTGAGTGGATGAGCGATCTCGGCTTTCAGCATGTCGAGGGCACTGAACACCCGTTTTACGCAGATGAAGAACGATACGCCTTAGACGCCCCCTCCGATGCGGCTTTATACCGGCGGGGTCTGCAGTGGATGCATTCAGCAAGTGATCCTTTCTTGCTGGTGCTGGAGACTGTAACCACCCATCAGCCATATGTCGATCCGGATTCGGGTGAACGCTCACTGGAGAAATCCATGAAATTTGCAGATCGCGCATTTGGAGTGTTTCTGGAAGAACTGGATGCTTCCGGCTTTTTTGAACAGGGCCTGTTGGTGGTTGCCAGTGATCACCGCTCCATGACGCCGGTATCATCTGCGGAACTTGAACGCTTTGGAGAAGGTGCTTTTTCCCGGGTTCCGGCTTTTATGATTGGCGAGGGAGTGACGCCCGGCTCCGTTGACGACCGGGTGCTGTCACAAAGCGACCTGGTTCCCAGCCTTGAGTGGTGGCTCACAGGAATGACCAGCCTTGGTCAACACGACGCCGTTATGATGGATGGTTCTGATACCACGAAATGTGCTTTTCATGCACGTGGTGACAGACGTGGTCTGCTCGAAGTGATTTGCCCGGAAGGGTATGGTCAGGTTCGAATGGAAGGTGATAAAACCCGGTTTGAGCAAAGTGATGGTTTTGCTGAGCAACGCAAACAGTCCATTCTTTACACCATCGCCAAAGAACGCCTGGCCGGTATGCAACGTCAACAGCAAACTGAACGATAGGTCAGTAAAGGCAATTGCACACTCAGTGTGTATAGTGTCAACCCGGAACGGGTGTGCGCAGGTCTGCGATAAGCCTCCCTCACTCGTTGGTGGCCCTTTCAATAAACCGGAAAGTTACCCAAATAGTTACCCAAACATAAAAATTGTCACTAAACTTAATAATTTGTTTTTGCATTAAACATTTTAAAATCAATACTTTAAATTGGCGCTCCCTACGCGCCCATATCAACGCCATGTGTGCTCACTGCAGAGACCTAGCACCGAAGGCAAAACACCGGTTTCTGTACTGAAATAAGGGTTTGTAGCGCATCTAAATGCCCTTTGTGTGCGGAGCGCCCATATCAGGGGAAAGGGATCAACCTGAAGCAAGTCCCAAGAAGCACTCCGGGCAGGGCGGGTTAATCCTTCAGAGTGGTGAGTACTTTTTGAAAATGCTTAGCACTTAGGAATCCTGCCGAACCACCCACAATCAAACCCATAATTGCAATATCCACACCCCAAGGCACATTCGTCCAAATAACCATGAATAATAGCAGTACAGGGAGCATACCCAGCAAAACACCAACACCAAACCATATAATAGGTCGAGCTGGTTTTATCCCCTGCTTCCTTAAATATCTCCATTGTAAAATTAGCATGAAAAGTGTTCCACCTAAGACAATGATTAAAGGTTCAGCAGGCCCTTCAATTCTAC